>JAXHUI010000017.1:0-38618 GCA_034189745.1 Pseudomonadota bacterium | reverse complement strand
CCCTGCTCATCCCGTACCGCGCTGATGGTCTGCGATGTTGGGATGAGGTGCCCGTCGGCGTGGCGGTAGTTGATCTCCCCCCGCCAGCCGTCGTCACGGTTCAGCGTGTGCAGGATCTGCTCCACCCGATCACTCCGGCGGCTGGAGCGATCGAACAGTTGATCCAGCTCGATGCCGTGCAGTTGCTCGGGGGAGTAGCCCGTTACTTCGCTGCTGGCCCGGTTGCAACGCTGGATCCGCAGCGCCGGATCGGTGATGATGATCGCCTCCTGAGCGTGCTCGAACACATCGGCAGACAAGCGCAGCTCCGCGGCGGAAGCCTCCAGCTGCTGATTTTGCCGGGTGATCCGTGCTACCAGTGGCGACAGGGCGCGGCGGGTCACAAAGAGTCCCAGCACCATCATGCTGATAATCACAGCCGAGGTGATCAGCAGCTGCTGGTTGGCTCTGGCGTAAAGGTCAGAGCGGGGCAGCCGCACGGCCAGTGCCCACCCCGGCAGGGCCAGTGGGGTGAGCAACAGCTGCTCCCTGCCATCATCGGTCTGAATCAGGGTACGCGGGGCAAGGGGGGCAAGTTGCGCTCGATGCCGCAGCAGCAGGCGGGTGAACTCCCCGCTGCCGTCCATGGATGCCACCACGTTGCCGTCGGCCGCAAGCTGTACCAGTGTCAGCTGCGTCTTCCGGCTGAAGCGGCTGTTTGGCAGCAGCAGCTCATCGAGCCGTTTGGAGTTGAACAGCAGGGTATCGGTACCGATCCGGCGGCCGTCGTCAGTGGTGATCGCCCCCACGGCTTGAATGACAAACTCGTGCGAGGTGGGCAGGGGTAGTAGCGTTACCCCCGACGCGTCGCTGGGGCCGGGTTCGACGCCAAGGGGATCGCCCAGGCTGACGATCGTCTCCCCATGGGGGCCGCTGCGGCGCATGAACAGCAACTCTGGCAGCTTGCTCATGGGGTCCTGCAGACGGGGGCGAGTGAACGCCACCAGCTCGGCAAAACTCAGCTCACCGGCTGCATAGGCTTCGAGCCGGCGGCGAATTTCGGTGCGGCTGGTGAACTGGCGGGCGATCTCCTGATAATTGGCCAGCAGATTATTGATGGCACTCGCGCGGGTTTCCAGACTGCTCAGGGCTGAGTGTTCGATCTGCTCGCGGGCGGAGAAAAACATCGGTAGCGCGCTGCTCAACCCGACCAGTAAACCTGTCAACAGAATGCCAAGCAGCGAAATGGAGAGAATCAGCTGACGACAACGATCAATCTGGCACTCCCTCAACCTCCTCAATCGATCTTTCCCCCGGCTACCACCCGTTTATGCTGGTCGAAAATTATACACGCGCCCGCTCTGTCTGTCATCGCCAAGACATAAATCGCTTGAGCCTATGGCAAACGTGCGCTCACCGGCGGGCTTGGAGCGTTTTCCATGCCTCATACTGGCTGAGGAAGATCTCACCACTCAATTCCTGCAAAAAGTGGGTGCCCTCGAGCTTGTCCATGACCGGCCCCTTGACTTCCGACAGGTGAAATGTGACCCCGCTATCCTTCAGTCGCTGGTTGATCGCTTCCAGGCTTTCCAGTGCGGAGGCGTCGATCAGGTTGACGGCTGGGCACATCAACACCAGATGACGCAGTTCCGGGTTGCGCGCCACCTGATCATAGATCAGATCTTCCAGATAGCGGGCATTGGCAAAGTAGAGGCTTTCATCCACCCGCAGGGTGAGGACGTGGGGTTCGGTTTCCACCTGATGCCGGTCGATGCTGCGAAAATGTTCGCTGCCCGGCACCCGGCCCACGATGGCACTGTGCGGCTTGCAGGTGCGATACAGGTAGAGCAGCACCGACAGCCCGACGCCGACGATGATGCCCAGCTCGAAGCCATCCACAAGGGTCAGCACGATGGTGGCGAGCATGGCGGCGAAATCGCTGCGGGAGTAGGCCCAGGTCCGTTTCAGCGCCCCCAGATCCACCAGCGAGAGTACCGCCACGATGATGGTGGCCGCCAGCGTCGCCTTGGGCAGGAAGAAGATCAGAGGGGTCAGTACCAGGGTGGCCAGGGCGATGCCGACGGCGGTAAAGGCACCGGCGGCGGGCGTTTCGGCGCCGGCATCGAAGTTGACCACCGAGCGGGAAAAACCGCCGGTTACCGGGAAGCCGCCAGAGGTCGCGGAGGCGATGTTGGCGGCGCCCAACGCCACCAGCTCCTGATCTGGATCGATCCGTTGCCGGTGTTTGGCGGCCAGGGTTTGTGCCACCGAAACGGACTCGACAAAGCCGACGATACTGATCAGCAGGGCGGAAACAAACAGCTGCTGCCACAGTTCCAGATCAAAGGGGGGAAGGGTCAGCTGTGGCAGCCCTGAAGGCACCTGCCCGATAATCTTGACCCCCGCCGCCTGCAGATCCAGCCCCCAGACCGCCAGCGTGGTGGCGACGACAGCCAGTACCGGCCCCGCCTTGACGATGAGATCGGTACGTTTGGGACTCAGCCCCAGACGCGCCAGTAGTGGCTTGAGCCGTGAGCGTGCCCAGAACAGGCCGGCGGTGGCGCTCACGCCGATCAGCAACGTCGGCAGGTTGATCTGTTCCAGCTGGTCGGTCAGCGCCAGCAGGATATCAAGCAGGTTATGGCCATCGGCATCGACGCCCAGTATGTGTTTCAACTGGCTGGCGGCGATGATCAGGCTGGAGGCAGTAATAAAACCCGATATGACCGGACGACTGAGAAAGTTGGCCAGTATGCCGAGGCGAAACAGCCCCATCAGGATCAGAATGACACCGGAGAGAAAAGCCAACGCGATCGCCGCTACCAGGTATTCGGCGCTGCCGGCCAGCGCCAGGTTGCCCACGGCGGCGGCGGTCATCAGTGAAACTACCGCCACAGGGCCTACCGCCAGGGTGCGACTGGTGCCGAAAAGGGCATAGGCCACCGGCGGCAGTATGCTGGCATACAGACCGACCTCGGGTGGCAGTCCGGCCAGCAGGGCGTAGGCCAGCGACTGAGGGATCAGTATGATGGTGACGATCGCGGCCGCCACCAGGTCACAGGTCAGGGCTTCGCGGTTATAACCTTTGAGCCACTGTAGAATGGGCAGGTAGCGTTGCAGCATCGATCGGGCTTCCCGAGTCAGGGGGTGTTATCGCTTCTGTCGTGACGGTCGAACTCAGAACAGATCGATCGGCACCTTGAGGTAAACCTGACCGTTCTCTTCCGGCGGCGGCATGGCCCCGGCACGCATGTTCACCTGGACGGAGGGTAGGATCAGGTGTGGCATCTCCAGGGTGGCATCGCGCTCGGTACGCATCTGGACAAACTCCGCCTGGCTGATGCCGGCGTGAACATGGATGTTGTGGGCGCGCTCCTGCGCCAGCGTTGTTTCATAGCAGTATTCATCCCGGCCCGGGGCTTTATAGTCGTGGCACATGAACAGGCGGGTCGTGTCCGGTAGGGCAAACAATTTTTGGATCGACTGGTACAGCACATTGGCATCGCCACCGGGGAAATCACAGCGGGCGGTACCGTAGTCCGGCATGAACAGCGTGTCACCCACAAAGGCGGTATCGCCGAACAGGTAGGTCATGCAGGCGGGGGTGTGGCCGGGGGTGTGGATCGCCCGGCCTTCCAGGGTGCCGATGCGGATGGGGTCGCCGTCGTTGAACAGCGCGTCAAACTGGCTGCCATCACGCGCAAATTCCGGGCCGGCGTTGAACACCTTGCCAAAGGTCTCCTGCACGGTGGTGATATGCGCACCGATCCCCAGTTTTGCTCCGGTCTTTTCCCGCAGAAACTGCGCCGCGGACAGGTGGTCGGCATGGACATGGGTTTCCAGAATCCACTCCACCGTCAGCTTCCGTTCGGTAACGAAGGCCAGGATCGCCGCGGCGGAAGCGGTGTCGGTTGTGCCGGCGGCGTAATCGAAATCCAGTACGGAGTCGATGATGGCGCAGCCGGAGGAGTTCGGATCCTGAATGACGTAGCTGTAGGTAAAGGTCGGTTCATCGAAAAAGGCGGTCACGATCGGGTGCATAATGAGCCCCATATATATTATTAATAGATATATACTTATAATATATTTGTAGATACTAATCTGCACCGCGCCCTCTGCCAACCCTTTTTTGCTGCAAGTACCGTGGTGGGCGGGGAGAACCGATGGCCGTGTCGATCGAGACGGCGGCGACCGCGAGGGGAATACCGGTCGGGTCTCCGACCGGTGCCGGGGTCAGGGCTGTTTGGGACCGACCCAGACCTGTTGGATGTTCACGAACTCCAGGATGCCGTGGGGCCCCAGTTCACGCCCCAGGCCGGAGCGTTTGATCCCCCCGCTGGGCAGGCGCGGATCGGTTTTCACCAGGCCGTTTACCACCACCTGGCCGGCCTCGATCTCCTGCGCCAGGGCTTCGCCGCGGCTCGGTTCGGTCCAGATCGAGCTGGCCAGGCCGTAGTCGGTGTCGTTCGCCAACAATAGCGCCTGCTCGGCGGTATCGGCCTTGAGCACGACGGCGACCGGGCCGAAAGTTTCCTCTTGGCAGGCGGTCATCTCGTTGGTTGCATCCACCAGCAGTGTCACCGGGTAGAAGAAGCCGGGGCCGTCCGGCACCCTTCCGCCGAGCAGGCAGCGGGCGCCGGCGGCGACGGTTGCATCCACCTGCCGCGCCAGCTGGGCGCGCAGATCCTCCCGGGCGATGGGGCCGATGTCGGTGTCGGGGTCGGTCGGGTCGCCCAGCTTGAACTGTTCCAGCCGTGTCTTGAGTAGCGCCACGAACCGATCATGGACCTCCGCCTCGACGATGATCCGTTTGGCGGCGATGCAGGATTGGCCCGCGTTGATGATGCGGGAGAGGGCGATCACGTCGGCGGCCTGCTCCAGGTCCGCGTCGGCCAGTACGATCGCCGGGTCCGAGCCACCCAGCTCCAGCACGACCGGTTTGATCTCAGCGGCGGCCATGGCGGCCACCTTGCTGCCGGCGGCGGTGGAGCCGGTGAAGGAGACCGCCCGCACCGCGGGGTGGCGGATGGCGGCTTCCACATCCGCGGTTGCCAGCGGCAGGTTCTGCATCACCCCCTCGGGGGCGCCCGCGCGGACGAACAGGTCTGCGATCGCCTCGGCGCAGGCCGGAACATGGGGGTCGTGCTTGAGCAGGCAGGTGTTGCCCGCCATCAACGCCGGGGCGCAGAAGCGAAACGCCAGCCAGAAGGGGGCGTTCCAGGGCAGGATGCCCAGTACCGGCCCGAGTGGCAGGTGCTGCACATAGCTGCGACGGGCGTCGGAGGGCAGGGGGATGGCCTCGAGATAGGCCGCGGCGTGGTCGGCGTAGTGGTCGGCACACCAGGCGGCCTTGAGCACCTCCCCCCGCGCCTCCCGCACCGGTTTGCCCATTTCGTCGGTCATGTGACGGGCCAGTTCGACCTCCTCGGCGCGCAGCAGGGCGGCGACCCGGTGCAACAGCCGGGCCCGCTCCTCCAGGCTGCAGCGACGCCACTGGGCGAAGCCCCGCCGGGCGGTGTCGATACGGGCCTGCATGGCGCTGCGATCCAGGGCGGGGTATTGATGCAGCAACTGGCCGTTGCTGGGGTTGATCACTTTGAGCATGGCGCTCTCCTCACTGTTTTTTGCCGGATAGGGGGGTGTCGCCATTTCTTTTTGCGGGCTTCTCTTGGCGCGGTTCGGGCGGGGGCGATGAGCGGGTCGCGGTCGGCGCCGGGGCGGCGGTGGGGAGCGCGCTTAGCTGCCGGCCCGGTGGTTTCACCACGAAATCCTGTGGTACGTCGTGGAAAAAGGAGCCACAGCTATCCTCGGTGATAAAAAAGGTATCCGAGATGCCGCAGGTTTTGTCGCCATCCACCCCCCACATCCAGGGGATCACATGGAAGGTCATGCCCGGCTCCAGCACCGAGCTGTCCCCCCCCTTGAGGCTCATGATGTAGCCCTCATCCCAGCTGGGGGGGAAGGCGATGCCGATGGAGTAGCCGGAGCGGGTGATCAGGCGGGCGCCCAGATCGTTTTCGCTGATGATCGAGCGCACGATATGGTCGGCGTCGGATACCGTCAGCCCCGGTCGCAGCTCTGCCCGGACCTGCTTGAGCGCGAACTTCATGATCTCCTGCGCCTTGTACATGGAGTCGCTCAGCTCGCCGCAGACCACCGTGCGCATCAGGGCGGTGTGGTAGCGGCGGTAGCAGCCACCCACTTCGAGAAACACATGCTCACCCGGCTGCACTTCCCGCCCTTCCCAGGTGGCGTGGCCGATCATGGTGCGCGGGCCGGAGGTGACGTAGGGCATCACGGCGGGAAAGTCGCCGCCGGCCCGGAACATGCCGGCGCTGATGGCGGCGCCGATCTCATTTTCACTCACCCCCGCCTGACAGGCGTCGATTCCCGCCTCCATTCCGGCCCGTGCCGCGCGCGCGGCGATGCGCATCACTTCGAGCTCATGCACCGATTTGCATTTGCGTCCCTCTTCAACGATGCCGAAACAGTCCATCAGCCGGCCATCCCTGAACTCCGTGCGTAGATTGTCCTGATGGTAGGCGGGTAAAAAGTAACTGTTGCGCTCATAGCCCAGGGTTTTTTTCGACAGGCCAAACTCGCGCAGCGATTCGATCAGCATCTGGACCGCGTCGCCGGTATCGGAGTAGGGGCGGGTTTTCTCCACCCAGGTGCGGGCGTGGACGTTGGACTCCTCCATCATCCGCGTGATCATGAAAGGCTCCTCCTCCAGCGGTACCACCAGCGCCTGAAAGTAGGAGTAGCCGGTGGTCTGGTAGTCGGTCAGGTACATCAGATTTTCCGGATCGGAAATGATCACCCCATCCAGCAGCCGGTGCGCCATCCGCTGGCGCAGCTCGCTGATGCGGCGCTCATACTCCTCGAACGGAAAGGTCATATCATCACGCTTGCGCATCAGGCGGCCTCCATGATTTTGATCACCGCGGCTTCAAGCCGAGCGAGACCGGTTTCCAGATCGTCATCGGGAATGGTCAGCGGCGGAATCAGCTTGATCACCCGACCGCCGACGCCGCAGGGGGCCACCAGCAGGCCGCTGTCGAAGCATTCACGGGTGATGGTTTTCGCCCGCGCGCCATCGGCCACGTCCAGCGCCTGAATCATGCCGCGCCCGCGCACCTCGAAACCGGCGCCGGGGAAACGCTCGGCCAGGGTGCGCAGGCGCGGCTGGATCATCTCGCCGCGCTCGCGGGTCAGCCGCATCAACTGGTCATCCTCGAAGTAACGCAGCGCCTCGCGCCCGGCGACAAAGGAAAACCCCTGGCCACGGAAGGTGCCGGTGTGCTCACCGGGTCGCCAGTGGGCATCGTGTTCCGGCTTGACCAGGTTCATCGCCAAGGGGGTGCCGAAACCGCCGATCCCCTTCGCCAGGCAGATGATATCCGGCTCCAGCCCGCTGTTGTCGAAGCTGAAGTAACTGCCGGTGCGGCCGCAGCCCACCTGAATGTCGTCCACGATCAGCAGGGCGCCGGTATCCCGGGCCAGCCGTTGCAGCTCCAGCAGCCACTCCTGGCTGGCGACGTTGACCCCGCCCTCGGCCTGGATGGTTTCCACGATGAAGGCGGCGGGCGGCTCGAAACCGCTGGAGCTGTTTTCCAGGGCCTCTCGCAGGGTGTTCAGACACCCCATGCCGCAGCCGGAGGTGGTCTCGAACGGGGCGTGGGTGACATGGCTCAGGGGCACCCCGGCGGCCTGGCGAAACACCTGATTGGCGGTGCAGGCCAGCGAGCCGAGGGTCATGCCATGGAACCCCTGGGTGAACGCGATCACTTCGCTACGCCCGGTGACGCGCCGTGCCAGCTTGAGCGCCGCCTCCACCGCGTTGGTGCCGGTGGGGCCCATGAATTGCAGTTTATAGTCCATCTGGCGCGGCGCCAGAATGGTGTCCACGAAAGCGCCGATGAACGCGCGCTTGGCCGTGGTGCTCATATCCAGGCTGTGGGCGACACCGTCGGCGCGGATGAAATCGATCAGCGCCTCCTTCATGTGCGGGTTGTTGTGGCCGAAGTTGAGCACCCCCGCCCCGGCGAAGAAGTCGATATAACTTCGCCCCTGTTCATCCACCTGCCGGGCGTTGGAGGCGGAGGCAAATACGGTGGGATAGGTGCGGCAATAGCCTCGGATTTCGGATTCCCATTGTTCAAACAGATCCATGTCGATCTCCTTGTGTAGCCGGTTGTGGGGTTGGGGCAGGCAGTGGCGCGCCTGTCAGGTGGGCAAAGATCTCCACCACTTTGGGGAGCAGGTCGTCGTTGAACTGATAGTGGGGGCTGTGGCAGGGGGCTTGGTAGCGCCCCTCCCGCGCCATGCCGATCAGGGCGAAGGCACCGGGGATTTCGTTCAGGTAGTAACTGAAATCCTCCGAGGCCATGATCGGAAGCGCCAGGTTCTGCATCTGCCAGTCCGGGCCCAGCGCGGCCTCGAGGGCGCGGCGATAGTCGGCGCCAGGGCCGGGGTGGTTGATGGTGGCCTCGTAGCGCTTCACGGTTTCAACCTGTGCCGTGACGCCGTAGCCACGCGCCGTATCCTGTGCGATCTGCTCGATCAGCGCGTTCACCACCGGGCGCAGCTCCGGTTGTGCCAGCCGGATGCTGCCCTGGAGGCGGGCGGATTCAGGGGTGACCGTGGCCGCGCTGGGGGCCTCGAAGGCAGTGACGCTGACCACCGTGGCGGATTGGGGGGGCAGGCGCCGGCTCACGATCTGTTGCAGCGCGAGGGTCACGGCGGCCCCCGCCAGCACCGGGTCGCGGCAGAGCTCCGGCTGGCTGGCGTGGCCGCCGCTGCCGGTCAAGGTGATATGAAAGGTGCCGTTGCCGGACATCACCGCGCCATCGGGGCATACCGCCTGCCCCCAGGGGATGGCCGGCCAGTTGTGCCAACCGTAGATCCGCTCGATACCATCGAGGGCACCCGCCTCGATCATGTGGCGGGCGCCGTGCCCACCCTCCTCGGCGGGCTGGAACAGCAGCGTAACCGGGCCGGGCAGGCGCGCTTCATGGGCCTTGAGCCAGGCGGCGGTGGCCCAGAGCGCGGCGGTGTGGCCATCGTGGCCACAGGCGTGCATACAGCCGGGGGACTCGGAGCGGAACGGCAGGTCGGTCAGCTCCTCGATGGGCAGGGCGTCGATATCACCGCGCAGGCCGATATGCTCCCCTTCGGCAGCGGGCGCCAGGGTGGCCACGGTGCCGTGGTCGGCGCAGCCGCGCCAGGCGATGCCGAGCTGGTCGAGCCGGGCTCGAATCAGACGGCTGGTGTTCTCCTCCTGCCAGGTCAACTCGGGCTGGCGGTGCAACTGGTGGCGGAGCTGGAGCGCCTGTTGCATGATCTCCTGCCATGAATGGGGCATGGTACCTCCCGGTCGGTGGGGTGGCTGTACGTTTCGCCTTGCAGTGTGGCAGAGAGTGGCGCAAACCCCCAAATCGAGCCGACGATCCGACCGCCCGTGGTGCCTCCCATCCGCCGGGACAGGGGTTGAACCGGTCGGTGTGAGGCCCCGGCGGCGATGCCGTATCGGGCGCTGGCACGGCCGCTGCGGCGGGGGAGCTCGGGCCGTGGCGGCAGGCAGTGGGAGAGAATTCGGCTCAGCTTTGCTAACATGTCCAACCCCTTCAAAAATGAGGCCCTTCATGGCGGTTGAAACTCTACTTCCGGCGATTTTTTCCTCACTGGTCGCGGCGCTGCTGGCCTGGGCACTGCTCAGCCGGCGCAGCGCACTGCACCTGGAGCGCGAACGGCAGGCGGTGGCGCAGCTGCAACAGCAGCTGCAGCGGCTACAGGATGAGAGCGATCGGCTGCGTGATCAGACCCAGCTACAGCAGCAGGAACAGCTACAGCTGCAGGTGGAGCTGAGCCGGCTGCAGGCGCAGCATGATGAACGCCACCGCGCCGAGCAGCAGTACGCCCAGTGGTGGCAGGAGGAGAAAAACCGCAGTCAGGCCCTGCAACGGCAGTTGCAGCAGTTGCAGTCGGAACACAGCGCGCTGCTCACCCGGCGGGAGGAGCAGGAGCGCCATTTCCGCCAGCAGTTGCAGCAGCTGGAAGCCAGCCGTGAACAGCTGAAAAAAGAGTTCGAACAGTTGGCCAGCGAGATTCTGGAGCGCAAGGGCAAGGCGTTCACCGAAATGAGCCAGCAGAGCCTCGGTCACCTGCTGACCCCGATTCAGAGCGAGATGAAGGGGTTTCGGGAGAAGGTGGAACAGATCCACCTGCGTGAAACCGAGCAGCGTGTTCAGCTGCGCACCGAGTTGCAAAACCTGCAACAACTCAACCACGCCATCACCGAGCAGGCCGAAAAGCTCACCACCGCCTTGCAGGGGCAGAAGAAGGTACAGGGCAACTGGGGCGAGCTGATGCTGGAAAATGTGCTCGACAATGCGGGGCTCAGAGCCGGGGTCGATTACAAGCGCGAGGTGAGCTTCACCGGCGAAGCGGGGCGGCAGCGCCCGGATGTGATCGTCTATCTGCCCGGCGACAAGCACCTGATCATCGACGCCAAAACCTCCCTGGCGGCCTACACCCGCTACGTGAACGCCGTCGAGGAGGCGGAGCGCAAACAGGCGCTGCGCGAACATGCCCGCGCCGTGGCCGACCGGATCAGGGAGTTGGCCGAGCGCCGCTATGACCGCCTGCCGGGGCTGAACTCTCCCGAGATCGTGATCATGTTCATTCCGGTGGAGTCCGCCTACGTGGAGGCGCTCAAGGCGGATGAAACCCTCTACCAGAGGGCGCTGGAGCAGAATGTGCTGGTGGCGACCCCGACCACGCTGCTGACCAGCCTCAACATCGTGCGCCAGTTGTGGCGGTTCGAGGATCAGAACAAGCACACCGCCGAGCTGGCCGACCGGGCGGAGCGGTTCTACAACAAGCTGAACAGCTTTCTCACCAGTATGCAGGAGGTGGGCAAAAAACTGGATGGCGCTCAGAGCAGTTATCAGCGCGCCTTTGCCCAGCTCTACTCCGGCCGTGGCAATCTGATCAAGCAGGCGGCGGAGTTCAAGGAGTTGGGGGTGGCGGTGCAGAAGGAGCTGCCAGCCGAGCTGGTGGACAAGGCACGGCTGGAGCTGGATGGTGGCGGCTGAGAGCTCGGTCCGCTATCCGGCCACCCGGTGAGGCGACGGCTTACTGTGGGTTGGCGGCGGCGTAGGCGGCGGCGGATTTTTCGATCTCGGCGCGGGCCGCGTCGGCGTTGGCCCAGCTCTCCACCTTGACCCACTTGCCCTTTTCCAGGGTTTTGTAGTTTTCGAAAAAGTGCGCGATCTGGTCGCGGGTGAGCGGCGGAATATCTTCCACATCCTGAATCTGGCTGTAGGCCTGGCTCAGCTTTTCGTGCGGCACCGCCACCAGCTTGGCATCACCGCCGGCCTCGTCGGTCATGTTCAAAATCCCCACCGGCCGGCAGCGGATCACGGCGCCGGTCATCACCGGGTAGGGGGTCAGCACCAGTACGTCCAGGGGATCGCCATCGTCTGCCAGGGTGTTGTTGATGTAGCCGTAGTTGGCCGGATAGAACATGGGGGTAGCCATGAAACGGTCAACGAAGATCGCATCGGCGTCTTTGTCGATCTCATACTTGACCGGGGAGCTTTCCGCCGGAATTTCGATGATCACGTAGATGTCGTTCGGCAACTCTTTGCCGGCAGGGACTTTCGCAAAGCTCATGGGCTGATTTCCTGTTGTCGGTTACAAGGACAGAACGGCTAACGGGCGGCAGTATAAACGCCCCGCCAGCCCGCGGGAATAGGACTTAGGGCGCAACCGCCCGTTCAACCGTCACAGTGGTAGCGCAGCAACGTTTCGACCTCCCGGCGTGAGCCCAGCGCCACGGAAACGCGCTGATGGATCTGTTCGGGCTGGATATCCAGAATGTCGTTGTAACAGGTGGTGGCGATGCCGCCGGCCTGTTCGACCAGCAGGCTCATCGGGTTGCCTTCATACATCAGACGCAGCTTGCCGGGCTTGGCGGGGTCGCGGGAATCCCACGGGTAGGTGAAGATGCCGCCCCGGGTCAGGACGCGATGCACCTCGGCCACCATGGAGGCGATCCAGCGCATATTGTAGTTTTTGCCCCGCGGCCCTTCGGCGCCCTTGAGCAGATCGTCGATGTAGCGGCGCATGGCGGGCTCCCAGAAGCGGTGGTTCGACATATTGATGGCGAACTCCCCGGTCTCCTCGGGAATCCTGACGTTTTCCCGGGTGAGCAGGAAGTCGCCGGTATGGGCCAGGGTAAACATATTGACGCCCTGGCCGGTGGTCAGGGTCAACACGGCGGAGGGGCCGTAGAGGACGTAGCCGGAGGCCAGCTGCTTGCGGCCCGGCTGCAGGAACAGGTCGGCACTTTCTCCGCTCGCCCCCGCGGGGGCTTCCAAAATGGAGAAGATGGTACCGACGGAGACATTGATATCGATATTGGAGGAGCCATCGAGCGGATCGAAGGTGACCAGAAAACGGCCATTGGGGTTGCCAAACACCACCTCATCCTCCTCTTCCGAGGCGAGGCCGCGGACCAGCGGGTTGTCCAGCAGCACCCTTTTCAGCACCTCGTTGGAAATGAGATCCAACGTTTTCTGCGTTTCGCCCTGAACATTGGTGCTGCTGGCGCTACCGAGAATGCCGCCCAGGGCACCCTCGCGCAGTTGCAGCGCGATCTCCTTGCAGGCGATCATCAGGGTGTCGATCAATTCAACGAGTTCGAGGTCGGTGTCGTGGTGTTTCAGGTAGTTGCTGAGCAGCTGCATCGGGGTATGGGGCCTTTGTTTGATCCGCTGGGAGAACGCGCGAGATTGTACGCCATAATGCAGGGTTTTGCATGCGAGTTGCGTGTCGTCGCGGCGGCTTTCAGGGCGGCAAGCTGGTATGATGGCGCACCAGATAGCGCATGTAGATAGAGCACGAGAGCGGGAGGGTCCGGGTGCACATTCATATTCTCGGTATCGGCGGTACGTTCATGGGGTCGCTGGCGATACTGGCCAAACAGCTGGGCCACCGGGTCACCGGCGCGGACGCCAATGTCTACCCCCCCATGAGTACGCAGCTGGAACAGCAGGGGATCGGGCTGATCGAGGGCTATGATCCGGCGCAGTTACAGCCGGCCCCCGATCTCGTGGTGGTCGGCAACGCCATGCGCCGCGGCAACCCCTGTGTCGAGTATCTGCTCGATCACAACCTGCGCTACACGTCGGGGCCACAATGGCTGCACGATCACCTGTTGCTGGATCGCTGGGTGCTGGCGATCGCCGGTACCCATGGCAAGACCACCACCGCCAGTATGCTGGCCTGGGTGCTGGAGCAGGCGGGCCTGGCGCCCGGTTTCCTGATCGGCGGCGTGCCGCTCAACTTTGCCACCTCCGCCCGGATCGGCGAAACCCCTTTTTTCGTGATCGAGGCGGACGAGTACGATACCGCCTTCTTCGACAAGCGCTCCAAATTCGTGCACTACCATCCCCGCACGGTGATTCTCAACAACCTCGAGTACGATCATGCGGATATTTTTCCCGATCTGGCGGCGATTCAGCGACAGTTCCACCACCTGATGCGGATCGTGCCGAGCACCGGGCAGGTGATCATGCCGGCGGGGGTAAGCGCGCTGGAGGCGGTGATCGAGATGGGGTGCTGGAGTGAGCGTGTGCTGACCGGGTTTGATCGCCGGGCCGGCTGGTCGGCCCAGCTGTTGAGCGAGGATGGCAGCCATTTTCGCGTACAGCAGGAAGATCGCTGTCTGGGGGAGGTGCGCTGGTCACTGACCGGGCTGCACAATGTCAGCAATGCGCTCAACGCGCTGGTGGCGGCGCGCCATGTGGGAGTGTTGCCAGAAACGGCGCTCGCGGCTCTGAGCCGGTTCGAGGGGGTCAAGCGACGGATGGAGCGGCTGGGTGAGGTGGCCGGCATCACCGTGTATGACGATTTTGCCCACCACCCCAGCGCCATTCAAACCACGCTGGAGGGGATTCGCGCCCACGTGGGCGGGCAGCAGCCGGTGGTGGCGGTGATCGAGCCGCGCTCCAACACCATGCGCCTGGGTGCCCACAAGGCGCAACTGGCCGCGGCAACCGCCATGGCGGACCGGGTGTACTGGTATCAGCCGGAGGGGCTGGAGTGGTCGCTGGCCGAAGTGGTGGCGCAGAGCCCCGTCCCGGCGCGGCTGGAGACCGATCTCGATCGGCTTGTCGGGCGTCTGGCAAGCGAGTTGCCGTGCGGTGCGCAGGTGGTGATCATGAGTAACGGCAGCTTTGGCGGCATCCAGCAAAAACTGCTCGAGGCGCTGGCACGGCGGCAGTCGATCCTGCCGCTCTGAGCCGCGCTGCCCCCCCTGCGGGCGCGATCCGGTGTGGGTGATTTGTTTCCCGGGGCTGATTACAATGCCCCCCGATCTCTACCGAGCGAGAACACTATGTCCAAGATACTGGCCCTGGATAGCTCCACCGATGCCTGTTCGGCGGCGCTGCTGCTGGATGATCGGTTGATCGATCGCTTCCTCATCGCGCCGCGCCGCCACACCCACCTGCTGTTGCCGATGGTGGAGGAGCTGCTGGTGGAGGCCGGGGTAACCCTGAGCGGTCTGGATGCCATCGCCTTTGGGCGTGGCCCCGGCTCCTTCGCCGGCATTCGCATCGCCACCGGTGTCGCCCAGGGGTTGGCACTGGCGGCGCGGCTGCCGGTGGTGCCCGTTTCCACCCTCCAGGCGATGGCCTGGGCCGAGGGGGAGGGGAGCGCTGCGCTGTTGACGCTGCTGGATGCGCGCATGGAGGAGATCTACTGGTGCGCCTGGCAGTGGCACCATGGGGAGCCGCGGGCGCTGGTGGAGGAGCAGGTGTGCGCCCCGGCGCAGCTGGCGCTGCCCGACACGCTCATGGGGCTGGAGGTGATCGGCCTCGGCAGCGGCTGGCGCTACCGCGAGCAGATGCCGGCGGCGCTGGTGGGGCGGCTTGGCGCGATCGAGGTGGATCGCTATCCGCGCGCCGCGGCGATGGCACAACTGGCGCAGCGGGTTTTGTGTCAGGGCGGCGCGGTGGCGGCGGATCTGGCCCAACCGGTCTACCTGCGCGACCAGGTTGCCTGGAAGAAAAAGGAGCAACAGTGACTATCAGCGATTGGCTGCACACCCTCTGTCTGGCCCTGATTCAGGGGTTGACGGAGTTTCTGCCCATCTCCAGCTCGGCCCATCTGATTTTGCCATCCCAGCTGCTGGGGTGGGAGGATCAGGGGCTGGCGTTCGATGTCGGCGTTCATGTCGGTACCCTGCTGGCTGTCGTCTACTATTTTCGCCGCGAACTGGGCGTCATGATCGTGGCCTGGGTGCGCTCCCTGGGTGGGCGCTTTGATGCCGATGGCAAGCTGGCCTGGCTGGTGGCGCTGGCGACCCTGCCTGCGATGCTCAGCGGGCTCCTGTTTGCGGGGCTGATCGAGCAGTTCGGTCGCTCGATACTGGTGATAGCGGCGGCCACACTGATTTTCGGCGTTCTGCTGGGCTGGGCGGACCGCCGGCGGCAGGCAACCCGCGCCATCGGCGAGCTGACCTGGCGCGATGCCATCGTGATCGGTCTGGCCCAGGCGGTGGCGCTGATTCCCGGCACCTCCCGTTCCGGCATCACCATCACGGCGGCATTGATGCTTGGCTTCGAGCGCCAGAGTGCCGCCCGCTTCTCGTTTTTGCTGTCGATCCCCATCATCTTCGGTGCTGGGCTACTCCAGGTTGCGAACCTTTTAGAACAGGGTAGTGGCGCACCCTGGTTGCCGATCGGCATCGGTACCCTGGTTGCCGGGCTCAGCGCGCTGGCCTGTATCCATCTGTTTCTCAACTGGCTCGATCGGGTCGGCATGATGCCGTTCGTTTACTACCGGCTGGCACTGGGCGTGCTGTTGCTGCTGATCTGGCTGGCGGGCCCCGGTGGGGTGGCATGAAGCTGGCGGTGGCCTGGCAGGATGAGGCCAGCCGGGGGAGGGCGGAAAAACTGGCCCGCGAGCTTGATCTGCCCTGTGTCGCCTGCCCCGATCTGGCCGCAAAGGGGCCCTGGCAGCAGCTGCTGCTGTGCGATTCGGCGGGGCTGGCGCTGTGCGCGACCGGGGCGAAACGTCCGGGGCCGGTCAGAGCGGAATTCCTCTCCGGGGCGGTGGCCCATCGGCGCCGCTTTGGCGGGGGTACCGGCCAACTGATCGCCCGCGCCTGTGGTATCAGGTCGGGCCTGCGCCCAACCATTCTCGATGCCACCGCGGGCCTGGGGCGGGACGCCTTCGTGCTGGCCACGTTGGGCTGCCGGGTGCGGATGCTGGAGCGCTCGCCGGTGGTACATGCGCTGCTGGCCGCGGGGTTGGAGCGGGCCCGTGGGGAGCCCGAGCTGGCGCAAACACTGCAACGGATGACGCTGGAGCGGGCCGACGGCCGGGTCTGGTTGCAACACTGCCCTGAGCACTGCCGGCCCGATCTGGTCTACCTCGACCCCATGTTCCCCCACCCGGAGCAGAAGTCCTTGGTCAAAAAAGAGATGCGGGCTTTTCGAGAGCTGGTCGGCCAGGATGCCGATGCCGCCGAGCTGCTGGCGGCGGCGCTCCAGGCTGCCCGCTATCGGGTGGTGGTGAAGCGTGCTCGCAAGGCGCCCCCCATCGCCGGCCGCGCCCCCTCCTACGCCCTGGAGGGGAAGTCCAGCCGCTATGATGTCTACGCCCTGCGCGCCCTGGCCGGAAGCTGAAAGAGCTCAGTAGTGGGGCGGGAGCGGATCCGCTCCCGCCGCGTCGTCGCCGTCACCGAGTTCACGCAGTTGATCGTGCAGAATCTTGACCATGCGGGTCAGTTTTTCCAGGTCGATCTCCTGACGCGCCACCACTTCACTCAGTTTGTCGATGGCATCTTCCTGAAAGGCGATGCGTGATTCCAGTTCTGCCAGGGTGTCGTTGTTGGCCATGATGAACTCCTTGCGGTTGAGAGGGTATGCCAAGGATAGTGCATCCGGCCCGCCACCAGAAGGGGCTTCACGCTTAACCCATTGAAAAAAAATGACGAATGGGGTATACCTGTCGCGCTTCAGTGCGCGTATTCAAAAACCTGCGCACCGTCATGTCGTATCAACATCCAGTCCATAAACAGAGAAGATCGATGAGTGGCAATCAGTTAATCAAGAGTGTACTGGCCAGTGCTCTGGCCGCGTTTATTATTCCCTTTCTGCTCCAGCGCGTGGCGGGAATCGAGATCGGTTATGACCTGCCTGTGTTGGCGACCCTTGCCGTTGTGGTTCTGTTGGTGACCCTGGCCTGCGCTTGGCGGCCCGCCGGCTCCAGCGGCAGAGCTTCTTCCCGCACCGCACCCGACAGCTCAGATCAGGATGAAGAGGAGGATGCCAACGATGATCGTGAGCTCGGCAGTGTGAAATGGTTCAACGTCTCCAAGGGGTTCGGTTTCATCACCCGTGAAAATGGCGATGATGTGTTTGTGCATTTTCGTAACATCCGTGGCCGTGGCCACCGCTCCCTGAGCGAGGGTCAGAAAGTGCGCTTCACTGTGCGCGAAAGCGAAAAGGGGCTGCAGGCGGAAGACGTTTCCGTCGTGCGCCGCTGACTGAGCTGCCGGCGGCCCGGCCGCCGGCAGCTCCTACCCCCTCCCTCCGTGGGGCCTACCACCCGCCGCCGCGGCAGCCGTTTTCCTGTACCCTTGTCTCGCGGGCAGCCAGCAACAGAGGACAACCGCCACCCATGAGTAGCTACCGAACCCTGGCGGCGCCGGTGCGCAGCGAGCTTGTGATCAAGAAGTCACGTTTTATCGGCTGTATCGAGCCGATCACCTCCCATGCCGCTGGCCTGGAGCGGGTGGCTGAGCTGTGGCGGCAGCACCCGGAGGCCCGCCATATCTGTTATGTCTTACTGGTGGCCGGGCAGGTGCGCCAGTCCGATGACGGCGAGCCTTCCGGCACGGCGGCACGGCCCATGCTCAATGTGCTGCAGCACAAGGGGTTGGACTACGTACTGGCCACGGTGGTGCGCTACTTTGGCGGGATCAAACTCGGCGCCGGCGGTCTGGTTCGCGCCTACAGTCAGGCGATCAGCGAGCCGCTGCAACAGGTTGAGTGGGTCGAGGTGAAACCCCAGGCAGAGGTTCGGATCCGCTTCGCCCATGCCCATGAAGCCCTGGTCCGGCGGCTGGTCGAGCAGGCGGGGCTGGCCCTCGAAGTGGAGTATGAGCAGCAGGTGGTGGCATCCCTGCAGGGCGAAGCCGAAGAGCTTGAACGCTGCCTGCACCAGCTGCGGGAGCAGACCCGTGGAGAGTTGACCATTTTGTCCCGGGAGCCTGACTGAGCAGAGGTTCATTTCACGCAGGACTCACACAGGGAGTGGCAAGATCTATCTCAACTCAGGTTCAGGATCTTGCCATGTTGTTTTCCAACCTCATCAGATTTGTTGCCGCCTCGCGCCCGGTGCTTACGCCACTTCAGCTCAGCTGGAGCGTGGCGTTTTTGCTGGCGCTGCTCTATAACACTCCACTTTGGCATCTGGTTCTATCACTTGATTATGGTAGCACCGGTCATAAATGGCTTTTTGCTGGTGCCTTTGTGCTGTTTATCGTCGCTGTGATCCAGTGCGCGCTGAGTGCATTGAGCTGGCCACTCCTGGTACGGCCGTTGTTGATCGCGCTTCTGCTTTCCGCTGCCCTGGCAAACTATTTCATGGAGAGCTATGGCATTCTGTTCGATAAGAGCATGATCCAGAATATGTTTGAGACCGACCCGGCGGAGGTGGCTGATCTGTTGGCTATGCCACTGTGGCTGCACCTGGCGTGGAAAGGGGTACTGCCAACATTGTTGGTACTGTGGGTTCGGCTCAAGCCGCAATCACTGGGACGGCTGATCGCGGGGCAGAGCATCAGCCTGCTGACCTGCCTGGTGCTGATCGGATCGAACGCTGCACTGCTGTATAAGGACTACTCATCTCTGTTCCGTAACCATCGTGAGATTCGTAACCTTGCCATACCCTCCAGTTATCTCTACTACACGGGACGCTATTTCAGTGGTGCCTACAGTGCCAGCACGCATCCGTTTGAGCCAGTGGGGGAGGATGCCATAAGGCGTGTAGCTCAAGTCAGGCCAGTTTCAAGCGCCCCGGCCAGGCCGGATCTGTTGGTGCTGGTTGTGGGCGAAACGGCAAGAAGCATGAATTTTGGTTTGAACGGCTATACCCGACCCACGACCCCTGAGCTGAGTCACAAACCGGTCGTGAGTTTCAGGAATGTGGAGTCTTGCGGTACGAGTACAGCGGTCTCACTGCCCTGCATGTTTTCACTTATGACGCGTCAGAGCTATGACGAAGACAGCGTTACCTATCAGGGTAATGTGCTGGATATTCTGCAGCAAGCCGGGTTGATGGTGGAGTGGATTGAGAACAGCTCAGGCTGTAAGGGTGTCTGTGACCGTATCAAAACCCTGTCGTTGCCATCACAGCAAGAGCACTGTGGTACAGAGGGGTGTTTCGATATGGAACTGCTCAACGAGCTGGAACGGCAGTTGGAAGGGGTGGATGATTCAGCCGTAATTGTGTTGCACCAGATGGGTAGTCACGGCCCAGCCTATTACAAGCGGGTACCTGAAACCTTTGAATACTTCACCCCGATATGTCGTGACAGTCAGCTGCAGTTGTGTTCGCGGGAGTCGATCACCAATGCGTATGACAACTCGTTGCGCTATACCGATCATCTGTTGGCAAGGGTTATTGATCTGCTGCAGGAGCAATCCCGTTTCAACACGGCCATGGTCTATCTATCGGATCATGGTGAGTCGTTGGGCGAGAATAATCTGTATCTGCATGGCATGCCTTGGCTGTTTGCTCCGGATGAACAGAAGCAAGTCCCGCTGATTGTCTGGCTGTCGGATGGCTTTCAGCAGCGCTACCAGCTTAGCGCAGAGTGTCTGCAGGCGCAGCGAGAGCGTGAGCTGAGTCATGATAATCTTCCCCATTCTCTGCTGGGGCTGATGAGCGTCCGCACTGAGGTGTATAACGCCGAGCTGGATCTGTTTGCGGGCTGTCGCGAAGCCAATCAGGCGCGGGTTGTACACTCCTCCGGCAGTTCCGCTGAGGCGGAAATCTGAAATGCCAGCCGGGCAGTGAATTGCGTCTGATCCTGCTCATGGCTGAAAGTTGCTCTGGCTCGGTCGCATAACTGCTCGATGATGGCAAGGCCATAGCCAAAGCCCGAGTACGCCGGGTGCTCTGCAGCGGTTTCGGCCTGAGGCAACGGGTTGGTGATGGTCAGCTGGTTCCCCTGCGCCTGCACCATTACCTTTCCAGTGCCGTGCAGACGTGCGTTGTTAAGCAGGTTTTCAAGTATGACAGACAGCACAAAGGGGTGAATCATCCAGTTTAAAGGGGGCTTGATTCGGAGCTGAATACTCTCCCTGGCTTCTGGTATCAGCTCAATGTACTGCTGCAACAGTTGCTCGAATGTTTCGCTATCAACCAGGCAGGTCGCATTTGGGGTCTCCCGTGATAACCACAGGAAAGAGTCGGTCAGACGTTCCATACGCTTCAGCGCTTGATCGATACGGGCAAGGGCACGGTGTTCCATAGTGGCATGATCTGAAGAAACTTCCTGTAGCAGATCAAGCGAGCTGCGCATCACCATAAGGGGCGAGCGTAGTTCGTGGCTGGCAAAACGGGTGAAGTCCTGCTCTCGCTGAATAAACCCCTCGATGCGATGCAACAGTTGAGCAAAACAACGGCTGAGCTCACCCACTTCATCCTCTCTCTCCAAAGGCTCCAGGTGGGGGGTAGCGGGGTCTACGGCTTGTACGGCCTCCATCAGTGCTCTGACCGGGCGGGTTTGCTGCCAGAGCAGCAGCAGGGTCAGTCCCATGGTGCCGATGGAGAACAGCAGGACGCCGCCAATAACCAGGGTACGCTCCATCCTTTCAGACGCCCCGGGCTCATTCAGCAGTTGTTCCAGATGTTCCAGTTCCTGAGTGGAGGTGTTCGGTTGCGATGCCAGATAGGTCAGCACGGTATCGCGGTTGGCGTCCTCAGCAGCTTCTACCAGGTGCCAGCTCGCCAGCCAATACAGGCTGGTCAGCAGTAGGGTCGACAGCCCTGTAATAATGATGATGCGAGTGGCGAATTTCATCCAGATTCTGCTACCGGCTGCAGGCCGATACCCTGACCTCTACGGGTGATCAGCATCGGTTGTTCAAAGGGCTTATCGAGCTGGCTTCGGAGCTGATAGATCAGTGAACGCAGGGCATCACTGTCAGGTGGCGTATCGCCCCAGATCGCCTGCTCAAGCTCGCGACGACTGATGAGTCGCGGCGCATGCGACACCAGATGGCGTAACAGGGTGAATCCCTGCGGTGTCAGCATGAGCGGGGTACCGTTACGTGTCGCCCGCTGTTGTTCCACGTCCACTTCCAGTGGACCATAGCGCAGCAGGCGCAGCTGCTGGCGTGATACGCGTCTGCTCAGCGCCTCGATCCGGCAGGCCAGCTCATCCATGGCAAAGGGCTTGACCAGATAATCATCGGCACCCGCGGCGAAGCCGCGTACCTTGTCATCCAACTGATCCAACGCGGTCAGAAACAGAAATGGGGTCGTGACACCCTCCCGGCGCAGCTGTTCGCACAATGAGAGGCCGCTGAGCCCGGGCATCATGATATCGATTACCAGCACATCGTATCGATTTTGCTGGCACAGCCTCAGGGCCTGCTGGCCATTGCGGGCACAGTCCACCAGAAAGCCGCGCCAAATCAGGAAGTCGGCAATACCTTCCAAAATAGCGGGGTCATCATCGGCCAGCAGTACGGAGAGGTGTGGCATGTGTCAGAGGCTCATTGGCTGGTTTGGGGCTCAATAATAGGCTCGGTCTTCCGATAACCGCTATCGGCGGGCAGCATGATGGCCGCTAAAAGAGCGCAGCTGCACCAGCACACTGTCAGGCTCCAGATATCGTGAGACAGAAAGTGAGCCCCGCGCAACTGCTGGGTGAATCCAAACAGCACTCCACTGCCCAGCGAAATGGCCAGAGCAGCGTGGCGCCATTGTGGTTTGATGTGGGCACAGGCAAAGTAAAGCGCGAGCCAGGCATACCCGGCGCTAGCGTGACCGGCCGGAAAACAGGCCCCATTGCCTGGGTTGAATAACTGCTCCAGCAGAGGCCGGTAGGGCAGCTGGCCACCAAAAGGTTCCAGACTCCAGGGGCAGTCCACCCCCAGTGTTTGCTTGCCCAGCGAGACAAGACCGCTGGCGCAGACGGGGGCGATCACGAGGTAGAGCAGGGTGCGTCGGTAGGGTTTCAGAATTGAATGCAGCTGGCTGACAATGGCCAGCGACAGGACGCCGACCAATATGAGAATACTGGCTGTTCGACCCTGTTGGTGCAGAACTTCACTGAAAAACCAGTGCTGGCGTAGTGCCCAATGGTTGCCTTCAAGCTGAAACATCCACTGGGCGAGCAGCAGGTCGAGTTTCAACAGGTTGATGAGCCATGTGGCGGCCAGGGCGAGGGTCAGTAACATTGTGGATGAGTACAACAGCCTGCGTTTACTTATCAGGCTGCCATGGTCGCTGTGGCAGGCCATCGCAGTTTCCTTTCCAAAAAAAAAGAGCAGTGTGTAAAAGGCAATGTGAGTTGGACGTGAAAGCCCACCTGGCTGGAGCGCGAAAAGTAGGCAGAGCCGGGCTGCTGTCTCTTCTGGCCCCGCTGAGCCTGGCAGTGAGCAAGGCCGTCGCCGTCGATATCTTGAATCTAAACGCCATCCGGGGCAATCCCCTTCGACCGTGACGACATGCTGGAGTTGCTTGGCAATCTGCTGGATAACGCCTGACGCCGCCTTGGGTGACCCCGGACACCGTGGGTTTATTTTCACACTAATCGGACGCACCCGCGACAAGCGACGGCCAGAGTTGCAGAGGGATCTGCCCGTTCGCTATTACCGCCCCATCATGTATCATGCAGCGCGGTGTTCAATCCGTCCCCGGTGCACCGCAACAATGCGATCACCCTGGAACAGATCGAAGCCCAGGCGCCTACCCAGCGGTAAACTTTATTCAGCGGTGTTGAGTCGCACCTTGACAGGAGGCATTGAATGGATATTCAGGAAGCGCTGGCGCGGATCGTCGACCATATCGACCTCAGCTTCGAGGAGATGGAAGATGTGATGCGGCAGGTGATGACCGGGCAGTGCAGTGAAGCCCGGATAGCCGGGTTTTTGGTCGGCCTCAGGATGAAAGGGGAGTCGATCGATGAGATTACCGCCGCCGCCAAGGTGATGCGTGAGTTGGCCACGCCGGTGCGCCCGCGGGCACAGCCGCTGGTGGATATCGTCGGTACCGGGGGGGACGGGGCCAACCTGTTCAATGTCTCCTCTGCCAGCGCCTTCGTGGCGGCCGCCTGTGGTGCCCACCTGGCCAAGCATGGGAACCGCGGGGTCTCATCCAGCAGTGGCAGTGCCGATCTGCTGGAGCAGGCGGGCATCAATCTGGATCTGGGGGCCGACGAGGTGGCGCGCTGCATCGATGAGGTTGGCATCGGCTTCATGTTTGCGCCCGGCTATCACGGTGCCATGCGCCACGCCATCGGAGCGCGCCGCGCCCTGGGGATGCGTACCCTGTTCAATATCCTCGGCCCCATGACCAACCCGGCGAACGCCAGCCGCGTGGTGATCGGTGTGTTCAGCCCGAAGCTGTGTCGCCCCATGGCGGAGGTGATGCAGCAGCTGGGAGGGGAGCATGTCATGGTGGTGCACGCGAACGATGGCCTGGACGAGTTCAGCCTGGCCACCCAGACCCAGGTGGTGGAGCTGCAGCGGGGCGAGATCCGCGAATACAGCGTCACCCCCGAGGATCTGGGGATCGAGAGCCAAAGTCTGATCGGCCTGAGCGTGGACAGCCCGGCCGAGTCACTGGCCCTGATCGAACAGGCACTGGGCGGCTCCGAGCAACCGGTGGCGCGTAAGGCGGCCGCCATGGTGGCCTTGAACGCGGGGGCCGCCGTCTATGTGAGTGGATTGGCGCAAACACACCGAGCAGGGGTGGAGCAAGCGCTGGCGGCGATCCGCTCCGGTAGGGCGGTGGAGAAAATGCGGCAGTTGGCCGCCTTCAGCCAGCAGCTTAGGAAGCAGAGCCATGCCTGACGCCCCCACCATTTTGAAAAAGATCATCGCCCGCAAGCGGGAAGAGGTGGCCGAGCGCCGCGCGCGGGTTTCGATCGCGGCCCTGCAGCAGCGGATCAGCGCACAGCAGGGGAGTGCGGCCGACCCGCGCGGGTTTGCCGCGGCGCTGGCTGACGCGCTGGCCTCGGGCCGGCCTGGGGTGATCGCCGAAATCAAGAAGGCGAGCCCCTCCAAAGGGGTGATCCGCGATCCCTTCGACCCGGCGGCGATAGCCGCGTCCTATGCCCGTGGCGGAGCCAGTTGCCTCTCGGTGCTGACCGACGTGGATTTTTTTCAGGGCGCCGATGAGTACCTGTGTCAGGCCCGCGCGGCCTGCTCCCTGCCGGTGCTGCGCAAGGATTTCATTATCGATCCCTACCAGGTGTATGAAGCCCGTGCCCTCGGCGCCGACTGCGTTCTGTTGATCGTGGCCGCCCTGAGTGATGCCGCCCTGCGAGAGCTCACCGCCCTGGGCCAACAGCTGGGGATGGATGTGTTGATCGAAGTACACGACGAAGCGGAGCTGGAGCGGATGTTGCCGCTCGGAACCCGCCTGGTGGGGATCAACAACCGCGACCTGCACACCTTCGAGGTAAGCCTGGAAAACACCTACCGGCTGCTCGATCGGATCCCCGATGATCGCGTCGTTGTGACCGAGAGCGGCATCTCCACCCCCGAGGATGTGGCCGCCCTGCGGGCTCGGCAGGTGAACGCCTTCCTGATCGGAGAGGCATTCATGCGAGCCGCCGATCCGGGGCAGCGGCTGGCACACTTTTTCGACGCGTCACACTAACCCATTATGAGGAAACAGACGGCATGAGCATGAGTGTCAGTGTCAACTGGGAGGGGGAGGGGCGCTTCAAGGCGACCACCGGTTCCGGTTTTGAGGTGATGATCGACAAGGCGCTCGAGCAGGGCCCCCGCCCCATGGAGCTGGTGCTGGTTGGCCTGGGGGGGTGTACCAGCGTCGATGTGGTGGGTATTCTGCGCAAGGCACGCCAGGAGGTGAGTAGCTGTGTGGCACAGATCAGCGCCGAGCGCTCCGACCAGGTGCCGGCGGTGTTCACCCGTATCCAGGTCAAGTTCATCGTCACTGGGCGCGGGCTGAAACCGGCTGCGGTGGAGCGCGCGGTGCGCCTCTCCGCCGAACAGTACTGCTCCGCATCACTGATGCTGGAGCGGGGCGGTGTGCAGATCAGCCACAGTTACGAGATTGTGGAGCAGGAATAAACGGCGGCTGTTGGTGCCGCCTCGCCGCGCATCCCAAAGCCCTATGGCGGCCGATCTCCGCTTCCAGCGGCATACCCGGCGCCGGTCACGCGGCGCGCCAAGCTCTGGCGGGGGCCAGCCTTTTGACGCTACAATGGCCCCTTTCACCGACCAACCCTGGCAGGCATCCATTGAAAATCCCCGAACGGCTACAGCCCCTCGTCGATGATGGCGTGATCGATGCGGTCCTCAGCCGGCTGATGAGTGGCAAGGAAGCCGATGTTTTCGTCGTGCGCTGCGGCAGTGAGATTCGCTGTGCCAAGGTGTACAAGGACGCGCTCAAACGCAGTTTCAAAAAAGCGGTTCAATATCAGGAGGGGCGCAAGGTGCGCGGCGGGCGCAAAGCGCGGGCCCTGGAGAAGCGGTCAAACTACGGCCGCAAACAGCAGGAGGAGATCTGGCAGTACGCCGAAATCAATGCGCTCTCTTCTCTCGCCAGGGCCGGTGTGCGGGTGCCAAAGACCTACGGTTGCTTCGAGGGAGTGCTGTTGATGGAGCTGGTCAGCGATGGTGGCGGCGACGTGGCGCCGCGACTGGCGGATGTGTGGCTCTCCCCGGAACAGGCCAGCGAAGATCATGCGGTGATGATGGAGTATGTCAAGCTGATGCTGTGTGAGGGGATCGTGCACGGTGACCTGTCTGAGTTCAACGTACTGGTCGATGAGTACGGCCCGGTGATCATCGACCTGCCCCAGGCGATCGATGCCGCCGCCAACAACAGCGCGCAGGAGATGTTTCTGCGCGATGTCAACAACATGCGCCGCTATTATGGCCAGTTCGCGCCGGAGTTGTTGGCCACACAGTATGCCCGGGAGATCTGGGCGCTGTTCCAGGCGGGGGATTTGACCCCCGACTCCGTTCTCACGGGCCACTTCGAAGATGACACCGCTGGCGCCGACGTGGATGCGGTGCTGGAGGAGATAAAAACGGTGCTGCAGGAAGATCGGCAGCGCCGGGAGCGGCTGGGTGAGGCCGCCAACGGATCGGACGACTGAGGCGGTGCGGCGTGACCCGGCTGCTCGCGGGGGTGGTACCCACTCGCAGGGTTGTTACCCAACTGAAAAGGGGAATCAGATGCAACCACTTCCGCTCGCAAGGCTACTCGATCGGGTCGAGCAGATCGCCCTGGCCGCCGGTGAGGCGATCATGCAGGTCTATGCCGGTGAGTTCGAGGTGACGCAAAAGCCGGATGCGTCGCCGGTTACGGCGGCGGACATGGCGGCCAACGAGGTGATTTTGCACCGGCTGGCGCAGCTGCAGCCGGCCCTGCCGGTGCTGAGCGAGGAGTCGGTGGAGGCGTTTTCCGGCCCCGATGCGGCCGGGCGCTATTGGCTGGTGGACCCGCTGGATGGCACCAAGGAGTTCATCAAGCGCAACGGTGAATTCAGCGTCAACATCGCGCTGATCGAACAGGGCCGCCCGGTGCTGGGGGTGGTACACGCCCCCGCTCTGGGCGTGACCTGGCTGGGGGCGCAGGGGGTGGGAGCCTTCAAGCGCGACGCAACCGGTGCGCGCCAGCCGATACGGGTGGCGCGCCGCGCGCCGGGCACGCCCTGGCGGGTGCTGGGCAGCCGCTCCCATCTGGGGCCGAAAACGCTGGCTTGGATGGAGGCGCTGGGGGATTACACCCTCACCCGCAGGGGCTGTTCGATCAAGCTCTGCCTGGTGGCGGAGGGGGCGGCCGATCTGTACCCGCGGCTGGGGCCGACCTCGCTCTGGGATACGGCGGCGGGCCACGCCATCGTCGATGCGGCCGGTGGCTGCATCAAAACACCAGCGGGGGAGGTGATCAGCTATGCCCATCCGGAGAGGACGCTGAACCCCTGGTTCGTGGTGTATGGCGGTTCCGAGCCCGTGCTGGAGCCGCTGCCCGACGGCGGCGAGCGGCGGTGAATCTCACTGTTTTTCCGGCAGAGTGACGTTCAGCTCCAGGATGGAGCAGTCCTCATCCAGTTTGACCTCCACGTCCTGCGGCGACACATCCACATATTTGGCGATCACGGCCAAAATTTCCTGCTGCATCTGCGGCAAATAGTCGGGCTGGCTGCGCTGCGAACGTTCGTAGGCGACCAATACCTGCAACCGCTCCTTGGCGACGCTGGCCGAAGAGTGCTTTTTTTGTCGAAAATAGCTCAGAATGCCCATCAGCCCTTCCGTCCAAATACCCGGCTCAGGAAGCCCTTGCGCTGTGCGTCGAGAAAGCGGTGCGCCCGCTCCTCACCGAGGAAGCGTGCAATCGCATCGTCATAGGCCTGCCCGGCATCGCTTGCGTTGTCCAGGATCACCGGCACCCCCTGGTTGGATGCCTTGAGCACGGCTTCCGATTCGGGAATGACACCCAGCAGCGGAATGGCCAGAATGTCGTTCACGTCCTCGACGCTGAGCATCTCACCGGCCTGCACCCGATCCGGATTGTAGCGGGTCAGCAGCAGGTGCTCTTTTACGCTGCCCCCCTGCTCGGCCCTGCGCGACTTGCTCTGCAGCACGCCCAGAATGCGGTCGGAGTCGCGTACCGAACTGACCTCGGGGTTGGTGACCACGATCGCGGTGTCGGCGAAGTAGAGCGCCAGCTGGGCGCCTTTTTCGATACCGGCGGGGGAGTCGCAGACGATGTAGTCGAAGGTCTTGGCCAGCTCGTTCAGCACCGCCTCCACCCCTTCGACGCTGAGAGCGTCTTTGTCACGGGTTTGTGAGGCGGGCAGAATGAACAGGTTTTCGCTGCGCTTGTCCTTGATCAGAGCCTGATTCAGCGTGGCTTCCTGATTGATCACGTTGACGAAGTCGTAAACCACGCGGCGCTCGCACCCCATGATCAGGTCCAGGTTGCGAAGCCCCACGTCAAAATCGATCAGAGCGGTTTTGAATCCGCGCAGGGCAAGCCCGGTGCCGATGGCGGCACTGCTGGTGGTCTTGCCAACGCCTCCCTTGCCTGAGGTGACGACGATGATTTCAGCCATGCGTGTGTGTCCGTGTGAATGGATCGATAATGGTTAGAGTGCGACTGTATCCAGTCGGGAACCGCTGAGCAATGCCTGAGCGGGTTTCTGCCAGTAGTCGCTCTGCAGGTCTTCGCTGGTCTTGAAATAGCCGGCGATGGAGATCAGCTCCGCCTCCAGACTCTGGCAGAAAATGCGGGCGTCCTGGTCGCCGCTCACCCCCGCCATGGCGCGCCCGCGCAACGGGCCGTACACATGGATATGGCCATCGGCCATCACCTCGGCACCGGCGCCCACCGCGGCGAGAATCACCAGATCGCCGCCGCGGGCATAGACCTGCTGGCCGGAGCGAACCGGCGTGGTGACGATCCGGGCGGCGCGGGCCGCAGCGGGTTCAGCGGGGGGCGCCGGCTCGGCCTCCGGCGGCGCGGGAGGTTCGACCGCCCGCGGCGGTTGACTGAAGTCGGCCAGTTGCAGTTGCGCACACAGTTCGGTGATGCTGCCCGGCTCCGCCTTGAGTCCCACCGGCATCAGGGCCTGGGCGCGGCACAGCTCGATCAGTGCCGTCATCTCGGCGATAGCGGGCAGCCGGGGCAGTTGCTGCAGATTGAGCACCACCGGCATGCCGCTGAACAGCATCGGTAGCCGTGCGGCGTGGGCCGCCAGCCGGGGGGCGAGCCGGGCCGGGTCGGCCTCGAGCAGGATCAGTTCGTTCAGGGCCGCACGGGTGCTCTTGAATTCAAAACCGGTATCGACGCTGGGGTTGGAGTCAGCCTGAGCCATGGTCTGTAATGCTTCACTTCGCTGGTTGCGCTGGGGAGTCAAAGGCGCTAACGATACCATGGCGGGTGGGGTGGCCGACAGGGGGGCAGTGGCGATGGCGGTTTTTTGATCTCGATCAATGGTGTAGTATGCGGTACCACTTCTTCTAAACAGGAGTTGATCTCACGATGAAAGTTGTCCGCTGGTTTCTGGGGCTGATCGTCATGGCCCTGCATTATCTGACCCTGCCGCGGCGCGGCAAACGTACCCCGCAGCAGCAGCAACAGGTGGAGCAGGCGTTGGCCGGCCACGCCCTCTACCAGCTGCCGACCTGCCCCTTCTGTGTCAAGGTGCGGCGCGCCATGCGGCGCTTGAACCTACCGATCGAGCTGCGCGATGTGCGGGCCGATGGCCGTCACCGGCAGGATCTGATCAACGGGGGTGGCAAGATGAAGGTGCCGTGTCTGCGCATCGACCATGAGGATGGCCACAGTGAATGGATGTACGAGTCCGATGAGATCGTCGCCTATCTGAAGCGCCGTTTCCCGCTCCAGCCCTGATCCGGCGGTCTTTGATTTAGGTTATAAAAAATCTATTATTTATTCCATCGTTTCCGGCTATAGTGGTGGCCGGAGAATGGCCTGTTCGAGGAGCCTTGCGATGGATTACCTGCCGCTGTTTTTTGACCTGCGCGAGCGTGAGGTGCTGCTGATCGGCGGTGGTGCCGTGGCGCTGCGCAAGGCGCGCCTGCTGCTGCAGGCCGGCGCCCGCATCACGCTGGTATCCCACCGTGTCCTGCCGGAGCTGGAAACGCTGCTGGAGCTGAACCGGGGGCTGGTGATCATCGGCGAGTATCACCCGGAGCTGCTGGCGGGCAAGGTGCTGGCGGTGGCGGCCACCGATGATGATCGGCTCAATGAGCGAGTGCACTTCGATGCCAGTGAGCAGAACGTGCCGGTCAATGTGGTCGACACCCCCGCGCTGTGTACGTTTGTGTTTCCGGCCATCGTGGACCGCTCTCCCATCGTCATCGGGATCAGCTCCGCCGGCCGCTCGCCGGTTCTGGCGCGACTGCTGCGAGCCAAGCTGGAAAGCTGGATACCCACCGGTTACGGTCGTCTGGGCCAGCTGGTGGGGCGCTTTCGCGACCGGGTGAAGGCCCGCTTTGGCAGTGTCGAGGAGCGGCGGGTGTTCTGGGAGGCGGTGTTGCAGGGGCCGGTGGCCGAGCGGGTGTTCGCCGGCCAGGAGGGCGCGGCCGAGGCGCTGCTGGAGCAGCAGATCGAGCAGGGCAGGGCGCGCCGCCCGGTGGGCGAGGTCTATCTGGTCGGCGCCGGCCCCGGCGATCCCGAACTGTTGACCTTCAAGGCGCTGCGGCTGATGCAGCAGGCTGATGTGGTGCTGTATGACCGGCTGGTTTCGCCCGAGGTGCTGGAGCTGTGCCGGCGGGATGCCGATCGGGTGTATGTCGGCAAACAGCGTGATAACCATGTGGTGCCGCAGGAGGGGATCAATCAGCTGCTGATCGATTACGCCCGGGCCGGCAAGCGGGTGGTGCGTCTGAAGGGGGGGGATCCGTTCATTTTCGGTCGCGGCGGTGAGGAGCTGGCGCGGCTGAAACAGGCGGGGATTCCTTTTCAGGTGGTGCCCGGCATCACCGCGGCCAGCGCCTGCTCCACCTATGCCGGTATCCCGCTGACCCACCGCGATTACGCCCAGTCGGTCAAGTTCGTTACCGGGCAGTTGAAAAATCGCACCTCGGAGCTGGATTTCGCCGAGCTGGTCCATCCCAACCAGACCATCGTCTTCTACATGGGGCTGCACACGCTGGAGAGGCTGTGTGACGGCCTGATCCGCCATGGCAAGCCCGCCGCTACCCCGGTTGCGATCGTCTCCAAGGGGACGGCGCGGGAGCAGCGCGTCCTCACCGGCACACTCGACACCATCGTGGCGCAGCAGGCCGAGGCGCAGCTACCGCCACCCTCACTGGTGATCGTGGGCGAGGTGGTGGCACTGCAGCCGCAGCTCTCCTGGTTTGGTGAGGGGGAGATCCCGGTCTGAGCGGCCGGCGCCTTTCCCCCCTTCCCGGGTCAACCGTGCAGCAGCTGCCCCACCAGATAGCTGCCGGCAAAGCCCACGCTGTAAGCGACCAGAATCAGCCCGGAATAGCGCATGAAGCTGATAAAGGTGACCGCCTCCACCTTGCTCATGGCCACGATCCCGGCGGCCGAGCCGATCACCAGCAGTGAGCCCCCCACGCCGACGGCGTAGGTCAGGGTCAGCCAGTTGGCGGTGCTCATGACGATTTCGGACTTGAGCAGGGCGGCGGTCAGCGGCACGTTATCCACCAGCGAGGAGAGCAGCCCCATAACGAAGTTGGCCGCGGTGGTCGGCATCAGCTCATACACCCGCACCAGTGAGTCCAGAACGCCGATCTCCTTCAACATGCCGACCAGCAGCAAAATGCCAAGGAAGAACAGCAGGGTATCGAATTCGATGACGCGGATGTAATCGAGCAGATTTTCCCGCTCATCCTCGGCGTAGCAGAGGCGACCCACCAGAAACATGATCGACAGGCCGAACAGGAAGGTCAGCAAAGGGGGGACCCCCGCCACCGTATTGAGGAAGATGGTGGAAAAAATGGTCAGCAGAAAGATCACGCCGATCATCTTGCCGACCCGGTCATCCCGGCGCGGCGTGGGGGTGATCTCGACCTCCCCCTTGAGGCTGAGAGAGAGCAGGGTGGCCAGCAGCATGACGCTCAACAGCGTCGGCAGGGCAAGCCAGAGCAGGTCTTTTATCTCCACCTTGTGCTGCATGAAGATCATCAACGTGGTCACATCGCCGGTGATCAGCGCGACTCCGCCGGAGTTGACCGCAAACACCACCATGACGGCGAAGCGGGCGGTTTTCTTCGCCTCCAGCCGCAGAGAGAGTACCAGCGCGATCGAAATCAGGGTCGCCGTGATGTTGTCCGATAGGGAGGAGAAGAAGAAAGCAAAACCGGCCACCAGAAACATCAGCCTGCGCTCGCTGAGCCGACGCGGCAACACCTTGTAGATCAATGTTTCGATCAACCCCTGGTGGTTGAGAAAGGCCACAAACGTCATGGCGGCCATCAAAAACAGCCAGAGGCTGGCGATCTCGAGCACGTTTTCATCCAGCTTCTGCTGCACCATGGCGGTATCGGCGCCGTGCTGGGGAAACAGGAACAGCAGTATCCAGGCCAGGGTGCCGAGAAAGAGGGTGGTTTTCGCCTTGTTGATGTGAACCACATCTTCAAGCACGATCAGCAGAAAGGCGAGAGCTGCCAACGTGATCAATAGTATTTGCATCGGCCTTATCGAGCCCCCAAAATTGTGTGAAGGGGCAATTTTACGCCTGCGCGCGGGGCGACGACAGGGGCAAGTGGTCGCGGTGGGCGGATTCGGTTTGGAATCGGTTGGAACGACAGGTGCAAAAAAAACAACAACAGGCGGGCTGGTGGGTGTATATGCTGCGCTGTGCCGATGGCAGCCTCTACACCGGCGTCACCACAAACCTGCAACGGCGGCTGGCGGAGCACAACGGTGAACGCGCCGGCGGTGCCCGCTACACCCGTTGTCGCCGCCCGGTGGCGTTGATCTGGCAGGAGTCGGGGCATGATCGTTGCAGTGCCCAGCGGCGGGAGGTGGCGCTCAAGCGTCTTTCGCGGGAGCGAAAACTGGCGCTGCTGAGGGGTTGCTAGCGCTCACCCCGCCGTCAGGCCGATCAGGTGGCGCGGGCAGTACGGCGTGCCGGCCTGCCCTCGTTGCCGCGTGGGCGACGCCCTGCCGCAGGCTCGCTCCAGGGGCGCAGCTCCAGTTTCTGACCGCACACCCGGGCGCGCTTGAGTTTCTGAATCTGTTCACCGCTCAGGTTGGCGGGCAGGTCGATACAGCTGAACTCGTCAGCGATATTGATGCGACCGATCAGGCGGCTTTCCAGGTTGGCCTCATTGGCGACGGCACCCACGATGTTGCCGGGCTTGACGCCGTGCAGGTGGCCCACCCCGATCCAGTAGCGCTCCATACCGGCGGCAATCGGATCATTGCGTCCCGGTTTGCCGCGCCCACGGTCCGGGCGCTCGTCCCGCTCCGGGCGCTCGCGCACCACACGGTTGGGATCGGGCTCGTTTTCATTCATCCACAACGGCTTGTCACTGTGCATCAGCGCCAGGGTGGCGGCCAGCATCTGCTCATGGGTCAGCTCGGAGTTCTGCTGCAGGGCGTCGATCACCGGCTGGTACTGGCTCAGGTCAGCCGATTCGGCCGCGGCCAGAATTTTCTTGCGCAGACGTTCGGCTCGCAGGGCGTTGATCTCTTTGGCGCTCGGCATCTGCAGGGTTTCCAGCGGCTGGCGCGTGGTGCGCTCGAGCTGCTTCAGCAGGCGCTGTTCCCGCGGCGCCACGAACAAAATGGCATCGCCGCTGCGCCCGGCCCGACCGGTACGACCGATCCGGTGGATATAGGATTCGTTGTCGTAGGGGATGTCGTAGTTGATGACGTGGCTGATCCGTTCCACATCGAGGCCGCGGGCAACCACGTCGGTGGCGATCACAATATCCAGCTCACCCTTTTTCAGCTTGCTGATGGTGCGCTCACGCTGAACCTGAGCGATATCGCCATGCAGGGCCGCCGCCGGGAAACCGGCGCGGGTCAGCTCATCGGCCAGGGTTTCGGTGGCGGTCTTGGTGCGGACAAACACCAGCGCGGCTTCGTGCTCATGGAGCTCGAGGACGCGGGTCAGGGCCTGGGTCTTGCTCATGCCGCGAACCGTCCACACCCGCTGGCGGATGGTGCTGGCCGTTGCGGTTTGTGACTGGATTTTGATCACGGCCGGGTTGTTGAGGTAGTTATCCGCGATGTTGCGGATCGCCTGCGGCATGGTGGCGGAGAACAGGGCGATCTGACGCTGCGCCGGGGTGTGTTGCAACACCCACTCCACATCGTCGATGAAGCCCATGCGCAGCATTTCGTCCGCCTCGTCGAGCACCAGGGCCTGCAGCTTGTCCAACTGCAATGTGCCGCGACGGATATGATCCATCACCCGTCCGGGGGTGCCGATGATGATCTGGGCGCCACGGCGCAGGCCGCGGATCTGGGTGTCATACCCCTGGCCGCCGTAGATCGACAGGGTGCGCAGCCCCGGCAGGTGGTGGGCGTATCGTTCACAGGCGGTCGCAACCTGCAGCGCCAGTTCACGGGTGGGAGCCAAAATCAGCACCTGCGGGTAGGCGGCGGCGGTATCGATCCGCTGCAGCAGCGGCAGGGCGAAAGCGGCGGTCTTGCCGGTACCGGTCTGGGCCATGCCGATCAGATCCCGCCCCTCCAGCAGTGGCGGGATACTCCGGGCCTGAATGGGGGAGGGGGTTTCGTAGCCAACGTCGGCAAGCGCGTTGAGCATAGGAGCGGACAGTCCCAAATCGCCAAAGCTGGCGGGGCTGGTTTCAGTGTTGGACATGCTGTGAGTATTACCTGGGCTGTAGAAGAGGAGGAAAGCCGCAGGAGTGTGTTGCTCAGGTGCCGCCTTCCTGAAATAAGGTGATCAGTATACGCATTCCGGGAGTGTGAGTCCACCACCTCAGCGCCTGGAATCCTGGAACGGATAATCGAGAGAGGGCCGGTTTCTGTGCCGGCACCGGCAGGTGACCTGCCGGCCTTTCTACCTCAGGCTACCTCGGGAGAGCCGAATAGTTCCACCGGCCCAAGCCAATCAGGCGATCTTGGGCTGACCGTCCGAGGCGGTTGCTCCACCGTCTACGGGAAGATTGACCCCATTGACAAAACTGGCATCTTCGCTGGCGAGGAATGCCATGACCGCAGCGACCTCTTCCGGCTCTGCAGCCCGACCCAGCGCGATACGTTCATTGAATTTCTGGTTGACCTCTTCCGGGAAGTCAGCGGTCATGTTGGTCTTTACCAGGCTTGGGCACACGGCATTGACTCGCACGCCGTCTCCGCCATGGTCGAGCGCCATGGCACGTGTCAAATTGGATACGGCACCTTTTGCGGCGCAGTAATATGCGGCTCCCCAGTCGCCACCGAGACCCGATACAGAAGCTGTGTTCACGATACAGCCTTTGCTCTTCAGTAGGTGTGGAAGAGCGAATTTTGAACAGTACACAACACCATCTATATCGATGGCGGAGATCCGTTCCCACTCGTCCAGGCCGGAGTCGAGGACGCTGCCGGCCGCATGCACGCCGGCATTGTTGATCAGTACATCGATTCTACCGAACTGTTCTACGACGTGGTTGAACATCGCTTTGACCGATGTCACGTCAGAGACATCAACACCGATGACCAGAGTCCGCTCCTCCGGCAGAGAGGAAGCCACCTCATCGGCAGACTTCTTGGCCCAATCGGCCAATACGACGATGGCACCTTCAGATGAAAAGCGACGTGCCGCCGCGGCACCGATCCCACTTCCGGCACCAGTGATGATGACGACCTTGTTCTCGAATCTCATGCAGTTGTTTTGCATCCCAACTTCCTCTTGATGAGCGCGCCGGTTATTCGCGTGCGGTTATTGTCACTATTTATGATTTGGCGGTAGATGCCCAGACGAAGGCACGCAAACCCCACGCCATGTCGTGTCCTGCCGTGGAGTTGCCGCCTCCATGGTGATTCCTGAAATTCCCCTTGGGGGATTGAACAGCCGGAGAGACTATCAAAGAGTCCCCCTTTGATGTCAAGCGGGTATCCATCCGGATACCGACGAACGGTGGATTTTCCACCAACGCGGGATATGCCAGATGCACTATCGACAACGCTTGCGCCGGAACGGAGGTGACAGGTCATTAGCTGTGTTGGGGCGGCATCGTGCCGACGAGCAGTGGATTGGGCCAAGGCGTTCAAATTTGCCGTGGCTACTGTCACAATCGACCCCCGGCGAGGCCGCGGTTTTTGGCTTTCAAGAGGAGGGGGTGTCATGCGATCTGACCATCACGATGAGTTCATGCAGCAGATGTTGGCGGAGGGGGTCAGCCGGCGCCATTATGCCGATACGGTGCGAGAGCCTGCGACGTCCGAGCGCGCTTTGCGGCTCGACCCCAACAAGAGCATCCGCCGTCAGCTGGCGGCGGGCGCCCCCGAAGGGCTGAGCTTGGCGCCGCTGGAGTGGTTACACCCCGCCGACCCGATCGGCTGGAAACGGGACGGGGTGCAGGAGGGGGTGTTCCGCAACCTCCGTCTCGGCCGCTACCGCACCGATGCCTGCCTGAATCTGCACCATTGCACGCTCGCCCAGGCGCGCGATGAGCTGATCGGCTTTGTGTTTCAAAGCGCCGCCTTGAATATCCGTTGCGCCTTGATTCAGCAGGGGCGGGCGCGGCGCCGCGAAGAACACGCCAATCAACTCAAGAGCTACCTCAACCGGTGGTTGCCCGAGCTGGAGCCGGTGATGGCCTTTCATTCGGCGCCGGCGCATCATGGCGGCACCGGAGCGGTCTACCTGCTGCTGCGCAAAAGCGAGCAGGCCCGGCAGGAAAACCGGGAAAAACATCAGCGGCGAGCCTGATGCCGGCTGCCCTCGATTGCATCGGGAGGGAAAAGCCGCTTTACTAGGCGATAAATAGAAACGGGCAAGGGGCACGGTAGATGGAGTCGATGTTTATTCAACAGCTCAGGCATAGTCGCTACCTGGCCGGCGCATTGCTGCTGTTCAACCTGCTGATGCTGGCCCTGCTGGCCGCTGGTGAACACGGGGCGGGAGTGGTGGCACTGCAGCTACTGCTGCTGATCGGCACGGCTGCGCTCCTGTTCCTGCTGCGTAACCGCAGTATGACCACCGCGGTGACCCGCGCCCAGCAGCCGGTACTGGCACTGGACCCCAACACCGGTATCGCCACCGAATACTGGTACCGGCACATGCTGGCGCTGGAGTGTCGGCGCGCGGTGCGGGAGTTTACCCCCCTGACGGTGATGCGCATCAGCCTGGGGGATCATGTCAAACGTGAGCAGCTGCTGGAGGTGATCCGAATACTCAGTGAAGAGCTCTCCCGTCCGGGGGATCTGGTCGGTTGGGAGACCGGTTCCGATCTCGGCGCGGTGCTGCCCGGTACCAATGAACATGCGAAACAACTGACCGAGCGCTGTTATCAACACCTGTGTGAACACTCCACCAACCCGGAGCTGTCGATCTGGCTGGTGGCGCGAACCTACCAGCCACGGGGGGATCTCAACCAGGCCAAGGTCAGCAAGCAGCTGGAGCAAACGATGCTCGAGGTGAGGCAGGGTGCACCGGGTATTTTCTACTCCGCCGAGGCGGCAACCGATCCGGTGACACCCAGCATGACCTACACCGACGGATGAACCCACAGCCGCTGCTGGAGCGGCTGCAGCGTCAACTGAAACGGTCGCGCCAGCGATTGCTGATCTGGGTGGAGGGGGAGCCGGCCTGGTGCCACCGCCAGCTCGAAACGGCACTGGCCCCGCTGTGCACCGGCAGCGGGGTGTTGCTGGGGCGCCCACCGGCCACGGCCCTGGCCGCCATTCCCGCTCTTTCCGCCAGAGAGATGCCCCGTATCCTGGGCAGGACACTCGACTTTGCCATCGTCGATGCTCATGCCGGTTTCAACCCCAACGCCTTCGGCCAGCTGTGTGGCACGGTTCGGGGGGGTGGGGTGCTGTTTCTACTCACCCCCTCCGCTGAGCGCTGGCGCGGATATGCCGACCCGGAGTACGCCTCCCTCTGTGTGGAACCCTACATCCCCGCCGACCTGAAGGGCCACTTTCTGCACCATCTCTGCACCGTCCTCGAGCGCAGCGAGCAGCGCCTGCGCTGGCGAGAAGAGGGGATCGACTGGCCCCACCTGCCCCGGGCCATGATTCCTGAACCCGTGGCGCCGCCCTGTTTGAGTTCCGATCAGGCCGAGGCGGTGGCGCAAGTGCTCGCCCTTGCCGCCCAGCGCCGTGGCGCGCTGGTGCTGACGGCGGACCGAGGGCGCGGCAAAAGTGCGGCCCTGGGGATCGCCGCCGCCCGTCTGTTACAAAGGGGCAAACGGGTGGTGCTGACCGCCCCCTCCCGCAGCGCGACGGAGGCGGTGTTTGAACGGGTGCAGGCGCTGGCACCGCAGTGGGTGTCGCAACTGCTGTTTGCCAGCCCCGACGAGCTGCACCGCCAGCCAGTACAGGCCGATCTGCTGCTGGTGGATGAAGCCGCCGCTCTGCCGACGCCGCTGCTGATCGATCTGCTCCACCTCGCCCCCCGGCTGGTCTTTGCCACCACCCTGCACGGCTATGAGGGTAACGGACAGGGGTTTGCGCTACGTTTTCGCCATCAGCTCGAGCAGCAGCGGCCCCATACGACCGAGTATCGGCTGCACACGCCGATTCGCTGGGCCGCGCCGGACCCACTGGAGCAGCTCAGCAACCGGATGCTGCTGCTGGATCTGGAGCCGCCGCCTGCGCCGCCGCCGGATCGATCACTGGCGCTGCACACCATCGAACAGGCGCGCTTGAGTGATGATCCGCGGCTACTGCGTGACCTGTTCGCTCTGTTGCTGCTGGCCCACTACCGGACAACG
>JAXHUI010000016.1:0-42294 GCA_034189745.1 Pseudomonadota bacterium | reverse complement strand
CCCGCCCACGCCTCTACCGGCTGCTCAGCGCCGGCGCCTCCTGGTGTCTGCGCCGGCTGGGGGGCAAAAAGGGGCGGCTTCGCAGCGTGTTGCTGGCCGGTGGCTGGACCGACCACCGTGACCTGCCCACCCCCTCCGGCCGCCCCTTCATGCAGCAGTGGCGATCACGCCAGCGACAGGAGCACACCCCATGAGCAGCCGCAACGAAATTTTGGCCAGCCTTCGCCGCGGGCTGCGCCGCGGTGCAGCGAGCGAGGCGCAGCAAGAGGCGGTGCGCCAGCGCTTGCAGCACCACCCGCGCACTCTGATTCCGGCCCGTGGCCAGCAGCCGGGCGAGGCTCGGGTCGAGCTGTTCATCCGCATGGCGCGGGAGGCGGCGGCGGAGGTGGTTGTGCTGGCGAGCATCGAGCAACTGCCCGCGGCGGTGGCGCAGACATTGGCCAGCGAGGGTGAGCGGGAGCTGGTCGTGGCCGACGATGAGCGCCTCGCCGCGCTGGACTGGAACACGCCGGATGGGCCGATCCGCTGCCACCGGCGGGTGGCGAGGGTGGGCGATAGGGCCAGCCTGACGCCGGCCTTTGCCGGCATCGCCGAAACCGGCACCCTGCTGCTCTACTCCCGCCCGGAGAGCCCCACCAGCCTCAACTTCCTGCCAGATACCCACCTGGTCCTGCTACGGCGGGAGGATCTGGTCGGGGTGTACGAGGAGGGCTGGGATCGGCTGCGTGCGGTCTGCGGTGAGCGCCTGCCGCGCAGCGTCAATCTGATCACCGGCCCCTCCCGCAGCGCCGACATCGAGCAGAAGCTGCAGCTGGGGGCCCATGGCCCGCGCCGGCTGGTGATCTATCTGGTTGGCTGAGCGCTAGGGCGCCGGCACACTGAGCCTGAGCGTGCCGGCGCGCTGCACCATATCCAGATGCTGCATGAAGCTCATGCCCAGCAACACGGTATCACCGACCATGTGGGGGTTGATGCTGGCGGCCACGTTGCGCAGCTCGATCCCGCCCAGCCGAACCGACTCCAGCCGGGTGGAATGCACGCTGATCACGCCGTTGGCGGTCATGGTCTGCTGCCGCCGGCCCCGCTCCAGCCCGATTTTCTCCGCCAGGGCCTCGGGCACACTGACCTGGGTCGCGCCGGTATCCAGCAAAAAGGTGACCGGCTCGCCGTTGATCAGCCCCGGGGCGATGTAGTGACCATCGCGGTTGCGCTGCAACACCACCTCGCCCGCGCTCTGGCTGGTCAGGCTCAGGTTGCGGTTGGGGTTACGCCGATCGGCAATAAAATCGTTGAAAAACAGGGTCAAAAGAAACAGCAGCGCCGCCCAGGCCAGATGGTGCATCCAGTGTGCAAGCCCGCGCCGGAGCTGATCGGAATCGGGCTGTTGCCGCTGTTCGGACATGGTTCTCTCCGTTCTGACTCGCCGTTCTCTCTGCCGTTGTGACCGCCCAAACGGCAGGATGATCCCGCCACCGGGCGATCGGGCGGGATCGCCCCAGGTTCGGGCCAGCGCCGGGGATCGATCCGGGAGGATCACCCGGTGGCAAAGGGCTCCACGATCTCCAGCTCGGGAAAGTGGCGCAACACCGCATCGCGCTGGGGCCGTTCAAACAGCAGCTTCAGGTTGGGCCCGGCGTCCATGGTGAAGTAGAGCGGTACCCCCTGCCCTCGCAGTGCCCATACCGTTTGCATCATCGCCACCGATTGCGGCTGCCAGTAGAGCAGCGGGGGCCAGCTGGCGATCATGGTGGCGTGCATCGACAGCGCGTTCTGTTCGGCGGTTTGCCCCAGCAGGGCAAAATCCTGCTGCGCGATCGCCCGGTGCAGCTTCTCCAGATCCGCCGCCGCCTGCAACGGCCAGCTCTGGTAGAGATGGGCGGTTTCCAGGGTGCGCTGCATCCCCGCGCGCGAATCCACCGCTTTTTGTGCGGTATCGACCTTGACCAGGCCGACACAGAGCCCCGGCCAGCGCGCCTCCAGCGCCACGGCGTGGCTGTCGAGGCCATCCGCGCGCCGCCCCATGCGCCACTCGACGAAGCCGTCGAACAGCGAGCGGCAGGCGCTGCCGCTGCCCAGACGCGCCAGCACCGACAGCAGGCGGGGCTCCAGCTCCAGCCCCAGCGCGTCGTTCAGCGCCAGCGTCAGGGCGGCGAACCCCGAGGCGGAGGAGGCCAGCCCCGCCGCCGTGGGAATGGTGTTGCGGGTTTCCACCCGGAAATAAAGCGGCTGTTGGCGGCGAAACAGGTCGATGAAAGCGGTTACCCGCTGGCTGAAGGCTGCATGTAGCGGTAGCGGCCGCCCATTGAACCGGATCTCATCCTGTTTCGCGTCGATCGGGCTCAGCCGGGTGTGGCTGCCCAGATGATCCAGCGAAACGGAGAGGGAGGCGTTCACCGGCAGGTTGAGGCTGCGCTCACGCTTGCCCCAGTATTTGCACAGGGCGATGTTGCTGGGAGCAAACTGCTCCGATGAGGCGCGGGCCTGTAACCGCGCGGGGAGTAACCGATCGACCACTTCAGTGGGTGTCATACTTGATCTCCACGCCCGTTGGAGCCACCGCGACCGGAATCGACTCCCAGGGCAGCGGCGCGCTCAGCTCGCCCAGCCCCAGCACGCAATCCCCCAGCCCCGAGCCCGATATCTTGGCACCCAGTATGGTGGGTTGCGCCCGCAGCCGCCAGATCATCTCGGAGAGGGTGGCATCGTTCACCCCCAGCGCGTCCATCAACCCTTGATACAGGTTCATCAGCTGCCCCAGCCGCGCCCAGTCGGCATCGACCAGCGCCGCGCGGGCCGCCGCACAGGTCTGGCCCATCAGGCGGTAGAGCCCGGCGTAGAGGGCGGGGTGCGCCGCCGCACGGGCTTCGACCCGCGCCAGCACCGCGGGGGTTTTCATCTTGTAGCCGCAATAGAGCAGCGCCAGTGGCGGCAAGCCCGGCAGGGGTTCGATCTGCCGGGGCTCGCGCCGGTAGTGGATCACCCCGCCGTAGATGCTGGCCGCCAGATCGGTGCCCGAACCGCGCCCGTTCTGGGCCGCGTGGACCGCGCTCAGGGCCCGGTCGAACAGCGCCGCCGGGGAGGTGTCGGCAGCGCAAAAGGCGGCCAGCGCCGCCGTCACCGCCGCCGTCACCGCCGCCGAGGAGCCGAGCCCGACGCGGTGGGAAAACCCGGAGCGGATCCGCAGGCGAAAGCCCTGCTGCAACTGCGGGCGGTAGCTGTGGATGGCGGCGAGCACAAAGCTGAGCGCGGGCTCCGGTCGCAGCTGGTCCAGCTCGGCCCGGTAGTGGGCCAGGGCGCTGTCGATCTCCACCCACCGCCCCGCCAGGGGGGTCAACTCCACCTCGAGCCAGTGCTGCAGCGCACAGGCCAGCGCCGGTTCGCCAAACAGCACGGCGTGCTCCCCCAGCAACATGATGCTGCCGGGGGCGCGGGTCTCAATCTTCGAGCAGGCGGACACCTTCCCGCTCCTCTTTCAGCGCGCCCCAGTGCCAGTGGGGTTGCAACGGCAGCTGGGCCGGGGTGCCCTGTGGCAGCCAGAGCAGCATCAGCCCCCCCTGCTCACCGGAGAGTGCGCCGGCACCGCAGATTTTGGCGGCTCCACCGCGCTGCTCCACCAGTTCGGCAAAACGCTGCAGCGGGGCGGGCACGACGCCGATCCGGCTGAGCAGCCGGTGGTTGGCCCGCAGCGGCTCCAGCGGGGTGTCGCCTGCAAGCAGCGCGCTCGCGACCTGCTCGGTTACCTCGGCAAACTCCTGCCAGATCCCGGAGGCGCCGAAATGCCGCCGCACCGCATCCACGGCGGCGCCGGTGCTGCTGGCCGGCGTGCCGGTAAACAGCCAGAACCAGCCGGGGCCCAGCCCGGTCTGCGCCAGCGGCAGCGATGCCACCTGCTCGCCCTGAAGCCGGATCAACCCGCCGCTGCAGACCGCCGCCGCATCCACCATGCTGCCGCGTCCATGTTGCAGCCGCTCACAGTAGCGTACCTGCTGCATCAGCTGCTCGAGGGTGTCGAAGTGACCGAACAGCTTCAAAAGCGCGGCGATCAGCGCCGCGGAGGAGCCCATGCCGGCGCCGATGGGGATGTCGGAATCGATCCGCAGGCTGCCCCGCGGGTGAATATCGAGCCCGGAAAGCACCCGCGCCATGTCGATGGCGTAGAACGCCAGTTCGGCGGGTTTTTTCAGAATCCGGGTGATCGGCAGCTCACCGCGCAGATAGCGCTCGAAGTGGTTGTCGAGTCGACGCCGCAGCCCGGCCAGCTTCTCCAGCCCCAGCTCATGGGTGCGCTCGTGGGTATGCCAGCTCAACCGGGGCAGCTGGTCGGGGCGGTAGCGGATGTGGATGTGCCGATCCACCGCCAGCGCCAGCGCCGGCGCGCCATACACCACGGCATGTTCGCCGCTGAGAATGATCTTGCCCGGAGCGCAAGCGGTCGGCATCAGCAGGGGATGTATTCGCGTTTGTGGTGGAAAATGCCCGCCAGACGGAAACGGCCAGTAGTGCCTTCGGGGAAGGTGTGTTCGCCACCGTCGCAGGGCACCTGCTGCCGGTACAGTTTCAGGTACTCCTCGTAGCTGATCTCACGCCGGGCGTTGAGCAGCGCTCGGTGGTGTTCGCTGTGGAGCGCCCGCCGGTAGCCCGCCACCACGCGGCCGGAGAAAAACTCGGCCACGCAGCCGGAGCCGTAGCTGAAAAAACCGATCCGCTGGCCGGCCAGATCCTCCGCCGTGTTCTCCAGCAGCGAGGCCAGGCCGATATACATCGATGCGGTGTAGCTGTTGCCGATGATACGGTTGTAGAGCAGGGTGGCGTCGATCTGCGCCGCCTGCTCCGCCGGGGAGAGATCCGCCCGGTTCAGCTTGACCAGCTGCTGGTGCGCCTTCTGTGCCATGCGGCTGAACGGCAGGTGGTAGCAGAAGCGGCTGAAGTCGGAAAATGTCAGCGGGCTGGCCTGGCGGAACTGCTCCCAGGCCCGTTTGAGCGCCTTGAGGTAGATCTTGGTGGAGTATTTGCCATCCACCAGCGCGGTGGAGCGGTAGTTGGGTCGCCAGAAGTCCATCACATCTTCGGTGTAGTTGCCCACCTCCGGGTCGAGGCTGACCAGGCGCGGATCGGCGCTGATCAGCAGGGCCACGGCACCGCAGCCCTGGGTCGCCTCGCCGGGGGTGTCGAGATCGTAACGGGCGATATCGGAGGCGATCACCATCACCCGGCGCTCTGGCTGGCGCGCCACCAGCGCACAGGCCATCTGGATGGCGGCGGTGGCGCTGTAGCACGCCTGCTTCAGCTCCACCACGCGGCAATTTGAATGCAGGCCGAGCAGGCGGTGGACGTAGATGCCCGCCGCCTTGGACTGGTCGATGCCGGTCTCGGTGGCAAACAGCAGCGTCCCGACCGCTTCGGGGCCGATCCGTTCAACCAGCGGCAGCGCGGCGTTGGCCGCCATGGTGACGATATCCTCGTCCGGCGCCGCCATCGCCATCTTTTCCTGACCTATGCCGGTATAGTACTTCTCCGGGTCGGCACCCTGCACCTGGGCCAGCGTGCGCAGGTCCAGGTAGTAGTTGGAGGTGTAAAAGCTGATTTCGTCTATACCAACGGACATACTCGACCAGAGTCCTCAACGCGCTTGGACAATAAGCGTCCTGTTCCGGAACAGCGCCGCCAGATCGGGGGTACCGAGCAGAAACATCGCCGTAACAAATTCGCGCCGCAACCGCTCGATGGCGGTTACGACCGCTGCGGCAGATTCCATCGCCGGCTTGAGCAAAGGCGCAGCCATGCCACACAGCGAGGCGCCGAGTATAACAGACTTGACCATATCAATCCCATCCCTGAGCCCGCCGCTGGCGATCAGGCTGGCCCGGTCCAGATAGGGCTGCGCCTGCTGCAGTGCCAGCGGCGTGGGCAGCCCCCAGTCCTGAAATCTGAGGCCGAGATCGGCGTCATCGCGGCGCCGATGGTGTTCGATCCGACTCCACGAGGTGCCGCCGCTGCCGGCGATGTCAAAGTGGCGAATCCCCTGCTCGAGCCCCAGCTCGATATCCGCCGGTGACAGGCCGGCGCCTACCTCCTTGAGTATCACCGGCACCGACAGCCCCCTTGCCACCGCCCCCAACCGGGCGGCCAGATTGGCGAAGTTGGTATCGCCCTCGGGCTGCACCGCCTCCTGCAGCGGGTTGAGGTGGAAATAGAGCGCATCGCCGGCCATGCAATCCACCGCCTGCTGACACTTTTCCAGATCAAAACCGTAGTTGAGCTGCACCCCGCCCAGGTTGCCGATCAGCACGGTGGTGGGGGCGAACTCTCTGAGCGCGAAACTGGCCCGCGCCTCGGGGTGGGTGAACATCACCCGCTGGGAACCCACCGCCATCGCCACCTGGCACTGCTCCGCGGCCTGGGCCAGATGGGTGTTGATCCGGCGGACCAGCTCATGGTCACCCCCGGTCATGGAGGAGATCAGCAGCGGAAACGAAAGCCGTTTGCCGAGAAACTCGGTGGTGGGGTCGATCGCAGCCAGCGCCAGCTCCGGCAGGGCTCTGTGGGTCAGTTGGATCCGATCGAACCAGCGCCCCTGCCGGTCGGTCAGCGGATCCTGCTCGATCGCCCGGATATGCTCGATCTTGCGCTCGTTGGTGGGGTCACTCATCACCGTTCCAGCTTGAGATGGGCTTGCATCAGCTCACCGGGGTTGGTCTGCGCCGCCAGCAGGGAGAGCTCGCCACACAGCACGGTGGCCGCGCAGATCGCCGCCAGCCGGCGGGCGTTGGCGCCGGGCTCTCGCGCCTCCTTGCACCCCAGCTGGCGCAGATTCTCCTCCACAAAGGGGATCCCCTTGCCGTTGCCCACCGAGCCGACGATCAGGTTCGGCAAGGTGCAGGAGAAGTAGAGATCGCCCGCGCGCACCTCGGCGTGCACGATCCCCTGCGAGCCCTCGATGATGTTGGCCGCATCCTGGCCGGTGGCGAGGTAGAACCCCAGCAGCATGTTGGCGAAGTGGGCGTTGGCACTGCGCACCCCCCCCGCCAGCAGGGTTCCTATCAGGTTCTTTTTAATGTTCAGATCAACCACTTTTTCCGGGGTGGTTTTCAGGCGCCGTTGGCACAGCTCGCGCGGAATCAGCATTTCGCTGATCACATATTTGCCCCGCCCGAGAATGCCGTTGACGGCGGTGGCTTTCTTGTCGCAACAGTAGTTGGCCGAGATGGAGCCGTAGCGCAGCTGCGGGTAGTGTTGCAGCAGCCAGGGGATCAGGGTGTCGGCCGCGTTGGTGACCATGTTGTGACCGGAGGCGTCGCCGGTGGTGAACTCGAACCGCAGGTAGATCAGGTTGCCCACAATCTGGCTGTGCAGATCGATCAGCTTGGCAAACCGGCTGCCGCGGGCGACCACCCCATCGAGCTCCTCCTGGCGCGCCGCGATCGATTGCAGCGCCTGATGCGCCGACAGGGCGTCATCCGCTTCCAGCAAAATCGAGCGGCTCATGCGCTCGTCCACCACGGTGGTGACGATCCCTTTTTCGGTCAGATTGGAGACCCGTGCCCCCCGGCCAACGGAGGGCCAGAGCGGGGTTTCATAGGTCGCCAGCGGAACGCTGAGCTTTTCGTTCACAACCTCACCGCTGATCTTGAGCGGCCCGACCCAGCGCATCGGGATGGGAGCTTCCAGTATTTTGTGTGACTTCATGCTCGACGCATCCTCTGAAAACAAAAAAAGGCTGCCAGCGCGGCAACCCCTGCGTAACGGCCTCGGGCTGCGCGGATTTTAAGCCACCGGCGCCGCCGGATGCAATTACTCCCCGGCGTCGCTCACCTCTTGCCGCGCCAGCCGTTGCACCTGGGCGGCCAGTTGCTCCGAGAGCGCCGCGTGGCGCTGCTGCGGGTGCCGGCTGAGCGCGGCATACTGGATAGCGTAGAGCAGATCGTCACAGCGGCGGATCGATGCCAGCGGGTCCGGTGAGCGCCCCCGCTTGATCAGCTCCAGCTCGGCCTGGACCAGATTCAGGCCGATGCCGGGGTTGCCCGGTCGCGCCCGCAGAGCCGCTGCGAAGGCGTCACGGGCGCGCTCGAGCTCGGCCTTGCGAAAGTGCAGCATCCCCTTCAGATTGGCCCGGGCCCAGGCGATGCCGACCATTTTACGGGTCAACTCATGGCGCAGCGCCGCCACGCGGGGGGCGAGCGTGGAGGGCTCGAGCTCGTCGCCAAGCGGCTCGATCCACTGCGCCTGATCATCCAGCGGCAGCGCCAGAAACAGCTCCAGCGCCGCCCGCGCCGCCTGCTCCGCCCGGGGGAGTTCGCCGCTGCGGCGCAGCAGATTCGCGAGCAACAGGCGGGAGTTGAACTGCACCACCCGGTCATGGCCGAAATCGGTGATCACCTGCTCCAGCACCCGCACCGCCTCAGCCTCCGTCTCCGCCGCCAGCGACTCCCCCTGCAGCTCGGCGACCCGCTCAGCGAGGGCGCGCGCCAGGGCGTAGTAGTAGTCCGGTACCTGGAAGGCGGAGTAGCGGCCAAAGCGGATGGCGGCGCGAAAGGCATCGGTTGCCAGGCGCCACTCCCCCAGCCGCGCCGCCACATTGCCGAGCTCCCCCTGCAGCACGGCCACCGAGGGCTGCAGCAACACCGACTTGCGCAGCAGGGTCAGCGACAGCCCCAGCTCCCCCCGCAACCGATGCAGCCGCGCCAGCCAGTTGAACGCGTCGATACTGACCTGCTGCTGATCGATCACGGCGCCCAGGTAATCATGGGCAAGATTGAAACGCCCCTCGCGGTAGGCCGCCACCCCCGCTCCCACTCGCATCCAGTGTTGATCCCGACTCTCCAGCAGCTGCTCGAACACCTCCCTCGCCTCGCCATAGCGTTCGAGCCGCAGCAGAATGATCCCCTTGAAACGCAACAGAAATACCGTCAGTGCCGGAAACGCCTGCATCTTTCGGTCACACAGCTGCAGCGCCGCGGGCCAGTTGTGCCCATCCATCAGCTCATCCAGCGGTTTGAGCACCTGCTTCAAACGCAGCAGTTTCTCGATCATCTGGCGCAGCCGGGCGGTGCTGTAAGGTTTGCTGATGCACAGGTCGGGGGAGTGTTCGAGCGAGCCGAACAACAGCGCGGCGGCTTCCGGGTCGGCCAGCAGCACAAAGCCGGTGGCGTAGCGGCGGATCCCCTCCGCCTGGGCTTCAGGCATCACCTGCAGACCGCTTTTTTCCCCCCGGCCCAGATCGTGGGCCATGAAGCAGAGATCGATACGCCGTTCGCGCAGAATCGACAGCGCCATGTTGACGGATGAGGCCACCTCGATCTGCCTGAACCCCAGGCCGGTGAGCAGATCGCGCAACCGCTGGAGATCATCCATCTGTTTTTCGAGGATCAGCACCTTCTTGCCTGAAAAAAGAGTATCCATAAGCCTACAGCCGCCAAGACTAGCGGAAAAATAGCATGGCGCGGCGACGGCAGGCAAAATCCTTTTCGAGATAGGGTGTTAGTGCGCCCCGAACGCCAGGGAGCGGCCGGGGCAGGGGCTCACTCGCCAAGCAGGTTGCGGCCCTTGCTGGCCGCGATCCGCATCCGCAGAGCGTTCAGCTTGATGAAGCCTTCGGCGTCCTTCTGGTCGTAGGAGCCGGCATCATCCTCGAAGGTGGCGATGCTGGCATCGAACAGGCTCTCCTCGGAGCGACGTCCCACCACGCTGACACTGCCCTTGTAGAGCTTGATCCGCACCTCGCCATTCACATGGCGCTGGCTGTAATCGATCATCTGCTGCAGCAGCTTGCGCTCCTCCGACCACCAGAAGCCGTTGTAGATGATCTCGGCGTAACGTGGCATCAGCTCATCCTTCAGATGGGCCGCTTCGCGGTCCAGCGTGATCGACTCGATCGCCCGGTGCGCCTTCAGCATGATGGTTCCCCCCGGCGTCTCGTAGCAGCCGCGGGACTTCATGCCGACGAAGCGGTTTTCCACGATATCCAGCCGACCGACACCGTTCGCCCCCCCCACCCTGTTCAGGTACTCCAGCACCTGCGCCGGGCTCATCTCCCGGTCGTCGATGGCCACGATATCGCCCTGGCGATAGCGCAGCACCAGATAGGTCGGCTCATCCGGCGCCCGCTCGGGGCTCACGCTCCAGCGCCACATCTCCTCCTCGGCTTCCGCCCAGGGATCTTCCAGAATGCCGCCCTCGTAGGAGATATGCAGCAGGTTGGCGTCCATGGAGTAGGGCGACTTCTTCTTGTTTTTGCTGAAGTCCACCGGGATATCGTGCCGCTCACAGTAGGCCATCAGGGTCTCACGCGAGGTCAGATCCCACTCCCGCCAGGGGGCGATCACCTTGACCCCCGGTTTCAGCGCGTAGGCGCCCAGCTCGAAACGAACCTGGTCGTTGCCCTTGCCGGTGGCGCCGTGGGAGATCGCGTCCGCCCCGGTGTCGTTGGCGATCTCGACCAGCCGCTTGGCGATCAGCGGCCGGGCGATGGAGGTGCCGAGCAGGTACTCGCCCTCGTAAACGGCATTGGCGCGAAACATCGGGAAGACGAAATCACGCACAAACTCCTCCCGCAGGTCTTCGACGTAGATCTCTTTCACCCCCAGCGCCGCGGCCTTGGCACGGGCAGGCTCCACCTCCTCCCCCTGCCCCAGATCGGCGGTAAAGGTGACCACCTCGCAGGCGTAGGTTTCCTGCAACCAGCGCACGATGACAGAGGTATCGAGCCCACCGGAATAGGCCAGTACGACCTTGTTGATATTGGACATTGTTGCTGCTCCAAAAACTGAAGCGTGCCAGCCCCCGTGGCCGGCACACTGAAATGACACACTCGTCGGCACAAGGGCCGCATCATAGCAGAAAGCGCAAATACGCTGAACCGCCGCTACTCACGCTCCAGCCGGATCGCCACCCGTCGGTTGCGGGCGCGGTTTTCCGGCGTGGTGTTGGGAACCACCGGGTAGCGTTCGCCGTGATAGCGGGTGGTGATGATCGCCTCCGGCACCCCTTGACTGACCAGGTAGCGGGTCACCTCTTCAGCGCGGCGCTTGGAGAGATCCCGGTTCAACAGGCGCCGACCGTAGTTGTCCGAGTGGCCATCCACATAGACCGAATGCACGCTGTCATCTGTCTTGATGTAGAGGGCGATCAGATCGAGCCGCTCACGGGCCGCATCCGACAGCTGCCACGACGCGGAGGGGAAGAGCAACGCGGTGCGGGCCACCTGGCGGTAGTTGACCGGCAGCAGCGTATCGAGACAGCCCAGGTAATCGGCGTAGGCGGACTTGAAGTTGGCGGCGGAGATGCCGATCTGCACCGGCTCCTCGCTCTGGTACCAGCGCGCGCTGGAGAAGGTCGGACTCATGCCACGGTGCAGCGCGACCAGCATCTGGCTGGCCGCCTCGTTGCCCAGCTCCAGCCCCCCGCTCTGCTGATCCACCGCCACCTCGGCGATGGCGAACGGCGCCTCGCCCGGCTGCCAGGGGGATGCCTGCGCCACCAGCCGGGCCGTTCCGCTCAGTTGAAAGGTTTGGGTGGGTTGCAGTTTGAAACGCAGCGCCTCGCCCGCTTCATGCTCAAATACCGCCCGGCCAAAGGCGGGGACCGTTTGGCTCAGGCGACAAAAAAAGCGCGAGCTCTCCATCTCCCACACCGACTGATCGATCGAGGCGCGAAAAACGACGGCGTGCGTCCATGTTGGCAGCAACAGAAGCAGCACCAGGGCCGCCCAGGGGATTCTCAATTCGATCTCTCCCGACACTCGGATCATGCCGTCGCTATCGGCAGCGGCCACAGGCGCTTTAACGCGCCCCGTTTTGACCCCATCCATGAGGCTGTTAGAATGCCCGCGGCCAATCACCCGTTGCAATAAGGACTTTCGTTGACTCAACGCCATTCAGCCCTCCAGACGATGGCCGAACGCTTTCGCGGTTTTCTGCCGGTCGTGATCGATGTCGAAACCGCCGGCTTCAACCCCTGCAGCGACGCCCTGCTGGAAATTGCCGCCATCACCCTGACGATGGATGAAAACGGCTACCTGCTGCCCGATCAGAGCTTCGACGCCAACGTGCGTCCCTTCCCCGGCGCCAATCTGGAGCGCTCCGCACTGGAGTTCACCGGCATCGACCCCGACGACCCGGCGCGCAACGCTCTGCCCGAGGGGGAAGCGCTGGAGCATATTTTCAAGCCGATCCGCAAATCGCTCAAGTCACACGGCTGCAAGCGGGCCGTGCTGGTGGGCCACAACGCCGCCTTCGATCTCGGCTTTCTCACCCAGGCCGCCAACCGGGCCGGCATCAAGCGCAACCCCTTCCACCCGTTTTCCACCTTCGATACCGTCTCGCTGGCGGGGCTGGCCTACGGTCAGACCGTACTGGCCAAGGCGTGTCAGATGGCCGGCATCGAATTCGATCCCAAACAGGCCCACCGCGCCCTGTATGATGCCAACAAGACGGCGGAGCTGTTCTGCACCATCGTCAACCGCTGGAAAGAGCTGGGCGGCTGGGAGCTGGCGCTGGCCAGCCGCGAGTGAAACCCAAAGCCCACCACCGAGGCCGGCGCGGACCCTGCCATGGGAGCTGGCGCGACAATCGGTCGCGCTCAGGCTTCGGCCTCCGCGGCGCCCGCATCCCTGGCCGCGGCCTGGATCATCGCCTTCAGCTCACCGCTTTCGGCCAGCTCGCAGATAATATCGCAACCGCCCACCAGCTCGCCGTTGATCCACAGCTGCGGGAACGTGGGCCAGTTGGCATAGTTGGGCAGTTCGGCGCGAATCTCTGGAGCTTCGAGGATATTGACGAAGGCGAAGCGCTCCCCGCAGGCGGTGATGGCTTCCACCGCGCGGGAGGAGAAACCACACTGCGGGAACCTCGGCGTACCTTTCATGTACAGCAGGATGGCATTGTTTTCGATCTGTTGTTTGATTGTGTCGACTGTACTCATTTGAAATACCTTTGGTTGAGACGTTTGCATTTCACAGGCTGCACCGGTGGACGGCAGTCTATCATATAACCCAGTAAATCACTCAACTTGGCCGAGGCGACCTGCCGTTGCAAATCAGTTTACGCCGCGCCGGAGAGCGACCATACTTTTCCGGTCGCGCAAGGCCAAGCCGGCGGTCGTGACAGCAAGTTTGAATGACAGCAAGTTTGAATTGCCAAACAGGGTCGTCGATCATAGAATGGTCGTTTTTTCGGCAGCTTTGGCTGCCTTTTTGCGTTGTAGGGAGAGTCCCCCATGGCCACGCAGCCACTGATGAATGTGTTTAACAGGCTCTCGGTTGCCTTCGATCACGGCGAGGGCGCCTGGCTTTACGATACCGAGGGAAACAAATACCTGGACGCCCTTTGCGGCATCGCCGTCACCGGGCTTGGTCACGCCCATCCGGCCATCACCCGGGCGATCAGTGAACAGGCCGCCAAGCTGATCCACTGCTCCAATCTCTACACCATTCCCCAGCAGACGGAGCTGGCCGCAAAGCTGGCCCGTATCTCCGGGATGGAAAACGCCTTCTTCGCCAATTCCGGGGCCGAAGCCAACGAGGCCGCCATCAAACTGGCCCGCCGCTACGGCCACGACCGGGGGATCGACAACCCGGCGATCATCGTGATGGAGCACGCCTTTCATGGCCGCACTCTGGCCACCCTGAGCGCCACCGGCAACCGCGCCACGCAACAGGGGTTCGAGCCCCTGGTGAGCGGTTTCGTGCGCGTGCCCTATGACGATCTCGACGCCGTGCGCCAGGTCGCCCGCAACAACCCCAACGTGGTGGCGGTGCTGGTCGAGCCGGTGCAGGGCGAGGGCGGGATCCACATTCCGGCGCCGGACTACCTCAACCAGCTGCGCGCCCTCTGCGACCAGCACGCCTGGCTGCTGATGCTGGACGAGGTGCAAACCGGCAACGGTCGCACCGGCAGCTATTTCTGTTACCAGCAAAACGGCATCCTGCCCGATGTGGTGACCACCGCCAAGGGGCTGGGCAACGGCTTTCCGATCGGCGTCTGCCTGGCGCGGGGGGTTGCCGCCGAGGTGCTGACACCGGGCACCCATGGCACCACCTATGGCGGCAACCCGCTGGCCTGCGCCACCGGTATCGCCGTGGTCGACACCATCGAGCGGGACAACCTCTGCGCCCGGGCCACCGAGCTGGGTGAGCGGATCGCCAATGGCTTCCGCGCCCAGCTCGGCGACAGCCCCCATGTCAAAGAGGTGCGCCACAAGGGGCTGATGATCGGCATCGAGCTGACCGAGGCCGGTAGCGAGCTGATGGTGCTGGCCAAGGTGAAAGGTATCCTGCTGAATGTGACCGGTGGCGGCAAGGTGGTGCGCCTGCTGCCGCCTCTGATCATGCGTGACAGCGAGGCCGACCTGCTGGTCAGCACCGTGTCGCAGCTGATCAAGGTGTATACCGGTGAAGAGCGCGAGCGCGCCGAGTGATCCTCCCTCAACTGACCCCAGGAGCCGGCGGCTTTGTCCGCCGACTGACAACCGACCTATGAGTACACGACATTTTCTGACCCTGCTCGACATGACCCCGCAAGAGCTGCAACAGATCGTGCAGCGGGCGATTATCCTCAAGCAGATGCGCGCCGCCGGTGAACGCTACGAGCCGTTGAAAAACAAGGTGATGGCGATGATCTTCGAGAAAGCCTCCACCCGCACCCGGGTCTCCTTCGAGGCCGGCATGGCTCAGTTTGGCGGTCACGCCCTGTTTCTCTCGCCGCGGGATACCCAACTGGGCCGGGGCGAGCCGGTCGAGGATAGCGCCCGGGTGATCTCCAGCATGGTCGATGTGGTGATGATCCGCACCTTCAGCCACGCCCAGATCGAAACGTTCGCGCGCTACTCCCGCGTGCCGGTGATCAACGCCCTGACCGACGCCTACCACCCCTGCCAGCTGCTGGCCGACATGCAGACCTTCATCGAACGGCGCGGCCCCATCGAGGGAAAAACCGTGGCCTGGGTGGGTGATGGCAACAACATGTGCAACTCCTATATCAACGCCGCCCGCCAGTTCGACTTTCACCTCAACGTCGCCTGCCCGGAGGAGTTTGCCCCCAACGCCGAGCTGGTGGCTGGCAACAGCGACAGAGTCAGCGTGTTCGAGAGCCCGGAGCTGGCCGTCAAGGGGGCGCACCTGGTGGTCACCGATGTGTGGGCCTCCATGGGGCAGGAGGCGGAGCAGCGCCAGCGGGTGCGGGAGTTCCGCGGTTATCAGGTCAATCCCGAGCTGATGGACCTGGCCGCCCCGGACGCCCTGTTCATGCACTGCCTGCCCGCCCACCGCGGTGAAGAGGTCAGCGAAGAGATGCTCGATGACCCCCGCTCGGTGGTGTTTGACGAGGCGGAAAACCGCCTCCACGCCCAGAAGGCGCTGCTTGAATTTCTGCTGGTCGGCCCCGACTGAGCCGGCCCCCCTTGGGACCGCACCCGCCTCGCCAGCGCTCCCCTTTCGATACTATACTGGCGGCCAGGCTGATTACGGGAACCGGGCATGATCGAGATACGTCACCTCAAAACACTCACCGCACTGCGCGATGCCGGCAGCCTGGTGGAGGCCGCCGAGCGGATCCACCTGACCCAGTCGGCGCTCTCCCATCAGATCAAGGATCTGGAGGAGCGCCTCGACTGCTCCCTGTTCATCCGCAAAACCCGACCGATCTGCTTCACCAGCGCCGGCCAGCGGCTGCTCGATCTGGCCGATGAGCTGCTGCCGATGGTGCGCAGTGCCGAACGCGATATCGCCCGCTTGGCCGGGGGGGAAACCGGTCGCTTGAACATCTGCATCGAGTGTCACAGCTGCTTCGACTGGCTGATGCCCACCCTGGACCACTTCCGGCGCCACTGGCCCGAGGTGGAGCTGGACCTCTCCACCGGCTTCAGCTTTCAGCCGTTGCCGGCGCTGGCGCGGGGCGATCTGGACCTGGTGATCACCTCCGACCCGGAAGAGCGCAGCGGGATCCACTACGTCCCCCTGTTCAGCTATGAGTCCATTCTGGTCATGGGCCGCCAGCATCGGCTGGTGGCCCAACGCCACATTCAACCGGAGGATCTGGCCCGGGAAACGTTGATCACCTACCCGGTGGAGCAGAACCGGCTGGACCTCTTCACCCGCTTCCTCGACCCGGCGGGGGTCGAGCCCGCCGGCATCCGCACCGCCGAGCTGACGATGATGATCATGCAGCTGGTCGCCAGTGGGCGTGGTGTTGCCGCCCTGCCCAACTGGGCCGCCCACGAGTACCTCGAACGGGAGTATGTCGCCGCCCGTCCGCTGGGGGAAAAGGGGCTCTGGTGTACCCTCTACGCCGCCATGCGGACGGATCAGAAAGACGCTGATTTCATGCTCGACTTTCTCGCCACCGCCCGCGACATCACCTTCCGCAACCTGAACGGCATCCGCGCCGCCTGATCCGGCGCAGGTGGCATCCTCCGCCGGCGGCTGTCCGGTCGGGCCATTTGCGCTAACATCGGCGGCTGAATCGGTAATCAAGGCAATCAATCTGGTGAGAACAACGATGCAACCCTGGACACCCGCAAGCTGGCGCAACAAACCGATCGAGCAGCACCCCAACTACCCCGACCAGGCCGCCCTGGACCGGGTCGAACAGACACTGAGCGGATACCCGCCGCTGGTGTTCGCCGGCGAGATCCGCTCCCTGACGCAGGCGCTGGCTCAGGTATCGGCCGGCAGGGCCTTTTTACTCCAGGGGGGGGATTGCGCCGAAAGTTTCGCCGACTTCAACGCCAACACGATCCGCGATACCTTCAAGGTGTTGCTGCAGATGGCGGTGGTGATGACCTTCGCCGGCAGCTGCCCGGTGGTGAAGATCGGTCGCATGGCGGGCCAGTTTGCCAAACCGCGCTCCTCCGACACGGAAACGATCGACGGCATCGAGCTGCCCAGCTACCGTGGCGACATCATCAACGATATCGCCTTCACCCCCGAGGCGCGCACCCCGGACCCGCAGCGGTTACTGGCGGCCTACCACCAGTCCGCGGCCACGTTGAACCTGCTGCGCGCCTTCGCCACCGGCGGCTTCGCCGACCTGCACAAGGTCCACCAGTGGAACCAGGGGTTCGTGCGGCAAAGCCCCCAGGGGGAGAAATATCAGCACCTGGCCGACCAGATCGACCAGGCGCTGGCTTTCATCGAAGCCTGCGGCATCAACTCCGCCAACACCCCGCAACTACAGGAAACCGGCATCTTCACCTCCCATGAGGCGCTGCTGCTCGGTTACGAACAGGCGCTGACCCGGCGGGACAGCCTCAGCGGTGACTGGTATGACTGCTCCGCGCACATGCTCTGGATCGGTGATCGCACCCGCCAGCCCGACCACGCCCACGTGGAGTTTTTGCGCGGCGTGCGCAACCCGCTCGGCATCAAGCTGGGGCCGGGTGCCCGGGCAGACGACCTGCTGCGCCTGCTCGATATTCTCAACCCGAGCCGGCTGCCGGGCCGCATCACCCTGATCGCCCGCATGGGCGCCAGCGGGATCACCGAGCGGCTGCCGCCGCTGGTACGCGCGGTCAAGGCCAGCGGGCATCCCGTGGTCTGGAGTTCCGACCCGATGCACGGCAACACCATCAAGACCACCAGTGGTTACAAGACCCGCCGCGTCGACGCGATCCTGACCGAGATGAAAGGCTTTTTCGCCGTCCACGCCAGCGAGGGCACCCACGCCGGCGGCGTGCATTTCGAGATGACCGGCAACGATGTGACCGAGTGCATCGGCGGCGCCTACCAGATCACCGAAGAGCGGCTGGGCGACCGCTACCATACCCAGTGCGATCCGCGCCTCAACGCCGACCAGTCGCTGGAGCTGGCATTCCTGATCGCCGATACCCTCAAAGCCGCCCGCAAGGAGTGACCATGGAGCGTAGCGAACAGGTATCCCTACTGCTGCTGAAGATCAGAACCGAGATGGAGGCGCTGGGGCTGTGGCAATCCACCCCTCCCCCCGCGCAGGCGCTGGCCAGCACCCAGCCCTTCTGCGTGGACACCCTGCCGTTCACCGAGTGGCTGCAGTGGCTGCTGATACCGCGGCTGCAGCAGATGATTCGCCAGCAGCTGCCGCTACCGCAGAGCAGCCAGATCGAGCCGATGGCGGCAGAGGTGTTCCAGCAGATCGAGGCGGACACCAGCCGCCTGCTGGAGCTGATCGGGCAGCTCGACGCCCAGCTTTCGATTCACCACTGATGGCAGGATGTGAGCCGTAATGGCCTTCCAACGACATAACAAGCTGATGCTCAAACTCGGTTTTGGCGGGGTCTGCCGCGAGGAGAACCGCCGCGCCCGGATCTGGGGGCGGCGGCTCGAGTGGCCCATGCTGCTGCTGGCACTGTGGATACTGGTGGACTGGTACATGCGTGCCGATGGACTGGGCACGGAGCAGTTCCACCGGATCACCGACTGGGTGATCTGGCTGGGATTCGTGGCCGAGATGGGCATCATGCTGCTGGTGGTGGATGAGCGCTGGCGCTATCTGCGCCACAACTGGATGAGTCTGGTGATCATCCTCGGCGGCCTGCCCACCCTGTGGGGGCTGCACAACCTCTACGCCGGTGCCTTTCGCGGTCTGCGCCTGCTGGTGGTGTTTGGCATCCTGTTCAAGGTCTCCCACGACCTGCGCTCCATTCTGGCCCGCCACAACCTCGGCACCACCTTGCTGATCTGCTTCGTCTTTCTGGTCATGTCCGGTTTCATTATCGCGGCGCTGGACCCGGCTTTTGAAACGCCGCTGGACGGTATCTGGTGGGCCTGGGTGAGCATGACCACCGTCGGCTACGGCGATCTGGTGCCCACCACCAACGAGGGGCGGCTGTTTGGCGCCTTTCTGATTCTGCTCGGCATCTGCATGTTCTCGCTCCTGACCGCCTGCTTCTCGGTGTTCTTCATCGAAAAGGATGAGGGGCAGATAGCCGAGCGCGAGCGCCAGAACCTCAACCGGATCACCCGGCTGGAGAATCGACTGGACCATATCGAAACCCAGCTGGAAAAACTGCTCCACCTGCTGGAGCAGAGCCATTCCGCGCTGAACAGTGAGCGGGACGCAGCGGCGCCCGACACTCCCGCCAAAGAGGAAGAGAAAGAGAAGGTATCCGATGGCTGAGCCAGCCAGCCGGCTCAAACCGGTTGCTGCCGCCGGCGTGCGCCCACACTGAAAATATGCTCGGCCAGCCCCACGCCGGTTTCGGCCATGGTCTGATAGGTGTGGTCGGCGCCGGCACGGGTGATCGCTTCGGCGTGGTCGGCATAGAGACTGTGCGCCACGATCACCCCCTCGAAGCCCAACTGACGCAACTGACGGGCCGCCGTGACCTTGGCCTCCACATCACTGGCGGCCAGTATCACATACTCCAGCTCAGGCGCCTTCAGGTTCTTCCACAACTGAACATCCTCGGCATCGGCGAACACCACCTTGCGCCCATGGCGCTGGTGCTCGGCGACCTTGGCCGGGTCCGAGTCCAGCCCCATCACCGCCATGTCACGCTTTTTGAGGTGGTCGTAGGCGGCGGTACCGGTTCGCCCCATGCCGACCACCAGTACGCGCACGCCGGGCAGCGACAGAGGCTGCTCATCGGGATGGAAGCCGCTGCGCTCGAAGCGCGACAGCCACGCCCCCCACCGGTCATACAACGGATGCGCCATACGATACAACGGTGCCGAGATCAGAAAGGAGAGCGACACCGCGATCGCCAGCGGGATCAGCCACTGCGGCAGTACGATATTGGCCACGATCAGGCCAAACTCACTGTAATTGGTCAGGCTCAAGCCGGACAGAAACGCGCTGCGGGCCCGCAGCTTGAACAGTAGCAGCAGAAAGAAAAACAGCACCGCCTTCAGCGGCAGCAGCACAGCCAGCAGCAGGGCGAACAGGAGCGCATCCAGCTCGGGCAGGCCGCCCATGCCGATCTGCAGGAAGAACCCCACCAGAAACACCTCCTTGATGCTCCAGAGCGACTGGGACAGCTCCACGGCCCGCTTGTGGTTGGCGAGCAGGGCACCAAAGAGCAGCGCCCCCAGCTCGGCGCTGAGGCCAAGACGTTCAAAGCCCTGCCCGCCGGCCACCAGCGCCAGCAGCAGCCCAAACAGTACCAACAGCTCATCGTGTCCGCAGCTATCCAGCAATCTGTACAACAACGGCCGCAACAGAGGGAGGGCCAACAGGCCCAGCGCCCAGATCGAGGGGGTGCTACCACCTGCCAGCGCCAGCACCAACAGCGCCAAAAGATCCTGCACCACCAGAATCCCGATCGCCACCCGACCGTGGAAGGCACGCAACTCCCGTTTCGACTCCAGCAGCTTGGCCGCCAGCACCGTGCTGGAAAAGGAGAGCGCAATGGCCAGCATCAGCGCGCTGTACCAGTCCAGCCCGAAGAGAAAGTGGCTGCCGGGCATGAACAGCGCCATCGACATGATGAAGTGCAGCACGCCGCCGCCGATCACTTCAGGCTGCACCAGATTGCGCAGCTTCAGCTTCAACCCCACCGTAAACAGCAGCAACAACACGCCCAGATGGGCCAGATGGCGCAGCACGTCGGTGCCCTCGACGGGGATACCGGCCACTTCGCCCGCCGCCGCGATGGCAAAGCCCGCCGCCAGGTATCCGACCAGCGGCGGCAGTCCCACCAGCTTGACCGCCATTCCCAGCGCAAAGGCGAAGATAATCCAGATCGTTTCGAACACCCGTTATGCTCCCGTGTCACGCCCCACTCGGGGCAACGCCTGCCAGGGCGGCGCTCACAGCCGCAAACCGACCCGCGTCACCTGGCCCGCCTCCACCGCTTTCACGACCAGCTCGATCGCCCCCAGTGGGACTCGGTCGCCCACCACCGGCGCGGTGTGCAGCCGCCGCTGAATATAGTCGGAGAGGCTCTGCTGCAGCTGCTCCTGGGGCACGGTTACGCCGAAGTTCTGCGCCAGAGCCGCCAGCTCCACATTGGCGTTGAGCTCGAAGGCACCAAAGAAGGTGCGCTCCTGCAGGGCCGGGATCGTCTCGACGGAGCTGAACAGCCGCGCCAGGGGCTTTTCCGCCTCATCCTCGCCGATCACCGCCAGCCGGTCCCCGGATTGCAGCTTGAGATCGGGGTTCCAGGGGAGCAGCTCAGCGCCGCGCAGTACCGCACTGATCACGATGTTGTTCGGCAGCTTCACCCCGTGCAGGGTTCGGGCCGGGGTCCAGTGCTCGCCATCGAGCTCGAACACCCAGAGCCGGTGGTTCTGCTGCGGGGACCACTCCAGACTCAAACGCCGCATCGCCTCCGGCTCTGACGGCAGCTCCAGCCTCAACCAGCGCGCCACCCGCGCCAGGGTGGTGCCCTGCAGCAGCAGCGACATGATCACCACGATAAAGGCGATGATGGGAAACAGGGCCGCGTTGTCCAGCCCCGCCATCAGCGGAAACAGCGCCAGCACGATCGGCACCGCCCCGCGCAGCCCGACCCAGGCGATGAACAGTTGTTCGCGCCAGCGAAACCCGAACGGCCAGAGCGTCAGCGCCACCGACAGCGGTCGGGCCAGCAGAATCAACACCGTGCCCAGGGCGATCCCCTCCGGCAGGAGGAGCAGCTTGTCATGCGGAGAGAGCAGCAGCCCGAGCATCAGAAACAAGCTCAGCTGGGCCAGCCAGGCGAGCCCATCGTGTACCTGCAGGATGTCGTCCAGCTTGCGCAGGCCACGGTTGCCGATCAGGATTCCCATCAGGTAGATGGCCAGAAAACCACTGCCATCGAGCAGGTAGACCAGCGAAAAAACGCTCAGCCCGGCCGCGGTCACCAGCAGGGGGTAGAACGCCGGCTGCAGGCTCAGCCGTGGCAGGAGGCGCGCCATCACCCAGCCGCCCGCCAGTCCACCCAGGGCCCCCAGCGCCAACTGCTTGCCCAGCAGTAACACCGCTTCAGCCACGCTCGGCGGGGTCTCCCGCGTGATCAGCTCCAGCAGGATCATGGTCAGGAAGATCGCCATCGGATCGTTGCTGCCCGACTCGATCTCCAGGGTCGCACTGACCCGCTGGTTCAAGCGCAGGCCGTGACTTTGCAGCAGGGCAAATACGGCGGCCGCATCGGTCGAGGAGATGATCGCACCGATCAGCAGCGCGTGCAGCAGCGGCAGTTCGAGTATCCACCAGGCGGCAAAACCGGTCACGGCGGCGGTGATCACAACCCCGAAGGTGGCCAGCGCCAGGGCCGGTCGCAGCCCGACGCGAAAGGTCTCGATGCGGGTGCGCATGCCGCCATCGAGCAGAATGATCGCCAGCGCCAGGTGGCCGACAAAGAAGGTGCTTTCCAGATCCGCCGACAGATTTTGCCCCACCTGGGTCTGCCCCGCCAGCAGCCCAACCACCAAAAACAGCAGCAGCACCGGCATGCCGATCCGGTTGGAAAGTGGGCTCAGGAGGATGCTGACCAGCAGCATCGAGCTGGCAAACAGAAGGGTGACGATCATCGTGCTCAATAACCTCGGTTCATATCGAGGCGGGATTTTAACACAGGCGCGGGCGGGATGGCGGGAGCGGAGGCGGCAGGCTCAGCCATTACCATTGAGAAAGGGCACGCCACAACGGCGCGTGAGCGAGGGGATCAGTCGGGCTCCTCCGGCAGGAGGATACCGGCCCCGCGCTGATCCAGCGTCCGCTGTGACCGCTGCCGCAGCCGCTGACGAATTTTGCTGGAGCGGGGCAGGGTCAGGTAGTAGAGCAGCGTGGCGCCCTCCTCCGGCTCCAGGCCATGCTCGGCGCTAAAGCGCTGGATAAACTCGGCGGCCGTATTGGCCTGTTTGTTTTCGATCGCAAGCGGTACCGGCTGCTGCAGCGGCTCCCCCCGGCGCACCCGCTGGCAGATCACATCATACTGATAACTGAAGGCCGGCAGCGCGTGGCGCTCCTCCTCACTGCGCAGCCGGAACCAGCCGGTCTCGCGGCCGGCATAATAGACCGCCGGGTGGCTCCAGTGGTGTTCGAGGGGATGCTCGGCGTGCATGCAGGCTTCGATGTAGGCGGCACGGGTGCCCGGCAGGCCGTGGTCACCGGTGATCTCACGCAGCAGGGCGAGGAACTCCGAGATCGCCGGCATCCAGGCCAGGGTCTCCTTGCAGCGGTTGACGGCGGCCACCAGCTCCGCCTCGCCATAGCCGCGCAGGCTCAACGCCCACTCCCGCTTGGCGATGCGCAGCTCCTGTTCGGTTTCAAAGCAGCTTTTGAATTTGTGCCCATAGATCGCCATAAAACGGGCGAACACCATGTTCACCAGCCGCTTGGTTTCGGCGCTGATCGGCTGGGGCTGGGGCCCCTCCCGCTCGGCGCTACCAGTCGGTGTCCTTGATGTCCATGATCGCTGCGGTAATCCGTTTGCGCTTGTCTCGAGAATCTCGGCGGGTGTTTTCATCACGGCCCCCTGTTACGCCGGCGCGGCGTTCCTGTTCATAGCGCTGCTCCCGCGCCTCGCGCGTCTGCTTTTTGACCCATTCACGCTTGACCCAGGCAAGAAATTTCTGATCCCAGTTGCTCTCCCTGCGCTCCTGATCGAGCCAGTAGAGAACGAACCCATCCAGGCAATCGTTGGCAAACTCGAGCGGAATCGAGTGGCGGGGCAACAGGGCGTAAAACCTGTCGGAGGGCTTCCACCCCAGCGCCATCGGCTGCAGCTGCTGGTGGCGCTCCTCCGCCTGCTCGAAGATCTCCTGCAGCTCATCCTTGTGGCGGCGCCAGCCGATGCTGCCACCGAAGGTGGGCGCGGGCCCCTTGCGCTGCATCATGCTCTGCCGGGGGGCGGGGCTCGGCGGCGGGGCGTCATACACCGGCAACCGCTGCACGTCGGCGGGCGCCGGTTGGTGCTCGCCGCCCCCCGCCGGGGGTGGGCTCGCAGCCGGCGGTTGGGGCAGCAGCCGCAGCCGCACACTCCCGCCGCGGCTGAAGTTGACCTGCAAACACCCCTGCCGCGCCAGGCTTTCGGTGGCCGCGCGCAGCCGCTCTTCGCTCCAGAAGCTGGCCAGCTGCAGCCAGCGGCTGCGGGGCAGGATACACTCCACGCAGCCGTCATCGGCCCGCATGCCCGCCAAGCGGCCATGGTCGGTGTAGATGTAGAGCAGCAACGCCTCGTCGCTGCCGAGGCGGTGCGCCAACGAGGGGTAAAACAGCAGCGGCGCTTCCGGCAGCCAGTCACTCATGGTTGATCTCTCTCGGTTGCACTCGACCCTCCCTGGCAACCTGGGCTCACAGCGCACACTATACCATGCTGACGGAGCGGACCCAGCCGTTCAGGAAAACACCACGGTTTTGTTGCCATGGACCAGCACCCTGTCTTCCAGATGCCAGCGCAACCCCCGGGCGAGGACGGTTTTCTCCACATCACGCCCCAGGCGCACCATATCCTCGGGCAGGTCGCGGTGGCTGATGCGGGTCACCCCTTGGTCGATGATCGGGCCGGCGTCCAGCTCCTGGGTGACATAGTGGCAGGTGGCTCCAATCAGTTTCACCCCGCGCTCATGGGCCTGATGGTAGGGCTTGGCCCCGGCAAAGGAGGGCAGAAAACTGTGGTGGATATTGATGATCCGGTGCGGGTAACGCTCACACAGCTCTGGCGGCAGGATCTGCATATAACGCGCCAGCACCACGGCGTCGGCCTCATGGTCGCTGATCAGGCGGTTCACCTGCGCGAAGTGGGGGGCCTTGTCCGCCGGATCGACCGGCACATGGTGGAAGGGGATGCCATGCCACTCCACCATGCTGCGCAGATCGTTGTGGTTGGAGACCACGCAGGGGATCTCGCAGAACAGCTCCTTGCTGTGGAAGCGGTAGAGCAGATCGGCCAGACAGTGGGACTCCCGACTGGCCATCAGAACCACCCGCTTGGGGCGGCAGGAGTCGTTGATCTCCCACTCCATCTGGAACGAGGCGGCGATCGGTGCGAACGCCTCCTCGAGTTGCTCGAGGGTGAACGGCAGCGTGGCCGCGCTGATCTCGACCCGCATGAAGAAACGGCCGGTCACCGGGTCGGAGTGTTGGTTGGCGTCGGCGATGGAGCCGCCATGGCTGGAGATGAAGTTACTGACCATCGCAACGATGCCCACCCGGTCCGGGCAGGAGAGAACCAAACGGTAACGGCGTTCCATAGGTGTGCCCCAATCCTGATAGCGTCAAAGTCGAACCAGCCATTCTAGCAGAAGCCGGCTCGAGGCTGACAGCACAACAGGGCGCCGGCAGGAGCGGCGCGATTCGGCGGGTACGCGGCCCCGGCTAGAGGCCGATTTCGGCCTTCACCGTGCTGCGGTTGAAATCCGCCTTGCACAGCTGCAAAAACTCGTACACGTAGTCGCGGATCACCCGGCCCCGTTTCAAGGCCAGATAGGTTACGTTTTCCTCGAACAGCTGCCCGGTCTCCAACGCTTCGAGGCCGGTGTCTCGATCCGGGTCAAACGCCATCGGGGCGATGATGCCGATCCCCAGCTCCAACTCGACGTAGGACTTGATCACATCCGCATCCAGTGCCGACATGCAGATATCCGGGGTTATCCCCGCCTGATTGAACGCCCGTTCCACCCTGGCGCGGCCGGTGAAACCGGCGTGGTAGGTGATGATCGGATACGCGCCGATCTGGTGCAGATCCGGTGATCTGCTCCGGGTCAGCGGATGGCCCTTGGGCACCACCACGGTGTGGCGCCAACGGTAAAACGGGAACACGGCCACGTCGGCGATCCCCTCGAGGCCCTCGGTGGCGATGCCGATATCGACCTCACCCCGTGTGAGCAGCTGCACGATCTCCCCCGGGCTGGACTGGTACAGCTTCAGGTGCACCGCGGGGTAGCGCTGGCGAAATTGCGAGATGATCGATGGCAGCGAGTAGCGTGCCTGGGTGTGGGTGGTGGCGATGGCCAGCTCCCCCACCCCCTGGGAGGTGTAGTTCTGCGCGATCGACTTCAGGTTGGCCGTTTCCTGCAGGATCTTCTCCACCACCTTGACCAGCTCCTTGCCCGGCTCGGTCAGCCCCAGCAACCGCTTCCCCTTGCGGATGTAAAGCTCCACCCCCAGCTCCTCCTCCAGATCCTTGATATGCTTGGAGACACCGGATTGGGAGGTGAACAGCGCGTTGGCCACCTCGGTGAGGTTGAAGTTGCAGCGCACCGTCTCTCGCACGATGCGCAGCTGCTGAAAATTCATCCCGTCACCCTGTCGGCGCCGGGGCCGCTGTCGTGGCGCTCGAACAACTTGAGCGCCGAGGGTTTCAGTCTCACGATCTGGCCACGCTGCAGATCGAGCGCCGCGACCTGCTCGCTGCTGATCTCCACCTCGAAGTGCTGACCGGTGGCCCCGTTGACCCCGTCCAGCTCCACCCGGGAGCTGAGGCCGAATGAGAGCACCCGGTTGACCCGGGCGGACACCCCCTCTTTCACCGCCGGGTCGGTGATGATCTCCAGCTCATGCGGCCGGGCAAAGGCAAACACCTCCGAGCCATGGCCAAATTCGCTGGTGAGATGGGGCACCGATTCGCCGCCCACGCTCAGCCCGCCCTCTTCCACACGCCCATGAAACAGATTCACCGAACCGAGAAAACCGTACACGAAGGGGGTCGCCGGGTGGCGATAGACCTCCTCCGGTGAGCCCACCTGTTCCACCCGCCCCCGGTTCATCAGCACCACCTTGTCCGCCACCTCCAGCGCCTCCTCCTGATCGTGGGTGACGAAGATGGAGGTGATATGCAGCTCATCGTGCAGCTGCCGCAGCCAGCGGCGCAACTCCTTGCGCACCTTGGCATCCAGCGCGCCAAAGGGCTCATCCAGCAGCAACACCCGCGGCTCCACCGCCAGGGCCCGCGCCAGAGCGATCCGCTGGCGCTGCCCCCCCGACAGCTGGGAGGGGAAGCGATCCGCCAGCCAGTCCAGCTGCACCAGATCGAGCAACTGATGCACCTTGGCCCGAATCTCCGCCTCGGCGGGGCGCTGCTTGCGGGGTTTCATCCGCATACCGAAGGCCACGTTGTCAAACACGGTCATGTGCTTGAACAGGGCATAATGCTGAAACACAAAGCCGACCTGCCGCTCCCGCACATGGGTATCCGACGCATCCTCACCCTCCAGCAGCACCTGTCCTACATCGGCCTGCTCGAGGCCGGCGATGATACGCAGCAGGGTTGTCTTGCCACACCCGGAGGGGCCCAGCAGCGCCACCAGCTCGCCGCTGGGGAAGTCGAGGTCGATGTTGTCCAGCGCGGTAAAGTCGCCAAACTGTTTATGAATTCCTCTGACCTGAATGCTCATGAAGTTCTATCCTCGATGACCGCTCGTTGCCACCTGGGCGCGGTGTTCAACCCAGGTTTTGATCGCCAGCGTAACCAGTGCCAGCATGGCCAACAGGGAGGCCACGGCAAAGGCGGCGGAAAAATTGTATTCGTTATAGAGAATCTCGACATGCAGCGGCATGGTGTTGGTGAGGCCACGAATATGACCCGAGACCACCGATACCGCGCCAAACTCACCCATGGCGCGGGCATTGCAGAGAATCACGCCGTAGATCAGCCCCCACTTCACATTGGGCAGGGTCACATACCAGAAGGTCTGCCAGCCGTTGGCACCGAGCACGATGGCGGCCTCCTCCTCCTCCTTGCCCTGCGCCTGCATCAGCGGAATCAGCTCACGGGCGACGAAGGGGAAGGTGACAAACACCGTCGCCAGCACGATCCCGGGGATGGCGAAGATGATCTTGAGATCCCAGGCCTGCAGCAAGCCACCAAACCAGCCATTGACCCCAAACACCAGCACATACATCAGCCCCACGATCACCGGTGAGACGGAAAACGGAAGGTCGATGAGGGTGGTCAGCAACTGCTTGCCCCTGAATTCAAACTTGGCGATCGCCCAGGCCGCCGCCACCCCGAAGATCAGGTTCAGCGGTACCGAGATGGCCGCCGCGATCAGGGTCAGCTCGATGGCCGCCACGGCGTCCGGGTCGGTCAGCGCCTGCCAATACACCTCCAGCCCCTTGCGCAGCGCCTCCACGAATACCGCGATCAAAGGCAGCAGCAAAAAGCAGGCGAAAAAGCTCAGTGAAAGCCCCAACACCAACCGCTTCACCCAGACCGCCTCCCGGGTGGCACGGTTGTTTTCAAATCGGGTCTGCCGCGCCGCGCGGGCAGCCGGTACGGTGGTCGATAGTGCCATAGTGCTCATTAACGGTCTCTTCCGGTACGTTTCGCCGCCCACGCCTGCAGGCCGTTGATCGTCAGCAGCATGATGAAGGAGAAGATCAGCATCACCACCGCGATGGCGGTTGCGCCGGTGTAGTCATACTGCTCCAGCTTGGTGATGATCATCAGCGGCGTGATCTCCGACACCATCGGAATGTTGCCGGCAATAAAGATCACCGAACCGTACTCCCCCACCGCACGGGCGAACGCCAGGGCAAAGCCGGTCAGCAGCGCGGGCAGCAAGATCGGCAGCACCACGTGGCGAAAGGTCTGCCAGCGGTTCGCCCCCAGGCTGGCCGCGGCCTCCTCCAGCTCGGTTTCCAGGTCTTCGAGAATCGGCTGCACCGTGCGCACCACAAAGGGCAGGCCGATAAAGACCAGCGCGATCAAAACCCCCAGCGGCGCAAACGCCACCTTGATCCCCAGCTCCCCCTCGATAAACTGCCCCAGCCAGCCGTTTTTGGCATAGAGCGCGGTCAGCGAGATCCCCGCCACCGCTGTGGGCAGTGCAAAGGGCAGATCCACCAGCGCATCGACGATTTTCTTGCCGGGGAAGGTGTAGCGCACCAGCGCCCAGGCCAACAGCAAACCAAACACCATGTTGATCAGGGCGGCCAGCAGGGAGGCACCAAACGAGAGCTGGTAGGACGCCACCACCCGGTCCGCGCTCACCACCGACCAGAACTCGGCCAGGCTGAACTCGCTGGCCTTGACGAACACCGCCGCCAGCGGGATCAACACGATGATCGAGAGATAGAGCAGCGTGTAACCCAGCGCCAGATTGAAGCCCGGCAACACGCTGAAGGATTTGGCGCGCGCCATCAACGGTTCACCATGATCTGATCGAACAGGGCCCCGTCAGCGAAATGCTGCTGTTTTACCTTGTCCCAACCGCCAAGAAAGGTATCGACGGAGAAGGTTCGGATCTCGGGGTACTGGTCGGCAAACTGCGCCAACACCTCTTTATCCCGCGGGCGGAAGTAGTGCCGCGCGATGATGGTCTGCCCCTCTTTGCTGTAGAGAAAATTGAGGTAGTCGCGCGCCAGCGCATCGGTTCCCCGCTTTTGCGTGGTGCGCTCTATCACCGCCACCGGGGCGGCGGCATCCACCGACAGGGAGGGGTAGACGATGTCGAACTTGTCCTTGCCCAGCTCGCCGGCGATCAGAATGGCTTCATTTTCGAAGGTGACCAGCACATCCCCCATATCCCGCTGGGTAAAGGTGGTGGTAGCGCCGCGCCCGCCGCCATCGAGTACCGGCACATTGGCGAACAGTTTGCGGACAAACGCTTTTGCCTGCTCCTCGCTACCGCTCTTGTCCAGGGCGTAGCCCCAGGCGGCGACGTAGGTGTAGCGCCCGTTGCCCGAGGTTTTCGGATTGGGCACGATCACCTGCAGCCCCTCACGGGTCAGATCATCCCAGTCCTGAATGTTGTGCGGATTACCCTTGCGCACCAGAAACACGGTGGTGGTGGTGTAGGGCGTGGCCTGATGGGGAAACTGGTCGCGCCAGTCGGCCGCCACGATCCCCCGCTGCGCCAGCATGTCGATATCCGGCGACTGGTTCATGGTGATCACATCCGCCTCCAGGCCGGAGGCCACCGCCATCGCCTGTTTACTGGAGCCACCATGGGACTGGTTGATGCTGACATCCACCCCCTTTGCCTTGGCATGGCGGACGAACGCCGGATTGATCTCCTTGTACAGCTCGCGCGACACATCATAGGAGACGTTCAGCAGCGTGGTGGTTTCGGCCAGTGCATAGGGGGTTGAGTGGACGGTCGCCGTCAACGCCAGCGCGGCGGCGGCGATACGGCCTTTTTTTCTGAAGATCGCAAACATGGTCTCGCTCCCAGGAGTTGATATGCCGGCGAGTCTACCCCCGCCAGCATATTCCAGCAAAATATTAAAAAGTGAATTGCTTATTATCTAAAAAGATAAGCGCTCAGAGCCGCCACTGCGACGGCGGACGGTCATGGGGGTGCAGGACGAGCCGCCCCACCCGCCGGGCCGCTACCGGATCACCGCTGGCGAGCGCCATCAGCGCGGGGCCTTCGACCAGTTCAAAACCCAATGCGATGGCGGCATCGAGGGTGGCGGCAGCAGCCACATCGGTCAGCAGCGTTTGCACCCCCAGCCGCCGCGCCAGCTCGTTCCAGCGCCCACACTCGCTGAACTCGGCATTTTGCTCCAGTGCGCCATCGAGCGCGAGGTAACCGATACCGAGGCGCGCGCCGCGCAGTAACCAGTCACGGTCAGGCCGCTCGAGCTCGAGCATCAGGTGGTAGCCTCGGGCAGTGAAGTTTTCGATCGCCCGCTCAAACCCCTGCCGGTCAGCCACCGCGGGCGGGGTCAGGCGCAGAATGATCTGCTCGGGGGAGAGGCCGAGACGTTGCAGCAGCCCTTCAAACACCAGCCCGTGCCCGCTGGGCACCGCGGCCAGGTGGCGGGGGTGAACATCGAGTATCAAGCGCTCCTGCGGCAGGCCATCAGCCGCCTGATTGACATGGTGCAGTGAGTGCAGCGTGCGCAGCAGGCGATCCAGAAAGATGATATCGGCACTGTTCCAGGCTTGCAGATAGAGCAGCGGCTGGGGGAGGTGCTCACCGGCCCGGTTACGGATCAGCAACCGGCTCTCTCTGGCGATCAGGGCGGGTGGTTTGACCTTGAACACCCGCGACTGCACCGGAGTGACAGACAAGCCGTTGATGTTGGCCAGCACCGTCTGGTCACGGTAGACAATATGGCTACCGCCAGCCAGAAGCGCATCAGGGTGAAGCGCCTGCAGGCGCTGGTTGAGGTGTTCGACGAGATAGGTCAGTGGCATCGTGGTGGCTCCTTGTGCAAGAGGGAAGCGGATCGGGCGGCGAAAATGGGCAACATCGCATTCGACAGATAACCATGGGCTTGCTCCTGCTGGGTGTCATTGCGGGGTTCAGTTTATCGGCGCCGCCATTGGCGCCAAAGCACCAATATCTGCATAGGTTTTCGATGCGGGGAATAACGCTGAGCGCGCATCCGTGCGAGCCATCAGCGCAGTGCGCCCGGGCACAGCGCAAGCGGACAACGATACAAAGGCGCCAATCAAGCCCGAATGTAAGCGCAACCACTGCCCTGCTGACAGGCCAGATAGTGTACTGCCGCCGGCACCACCTTGGCCCCAACGGGCTCGCGCAACTGCTGGCTCTCAAGACTGTTGCGGCAGAATACCAGCCGTGACCGAATCTCCGGGTCGGTTATCTCCACCGCTGCGACCACGGCCGCACCATTGACGACAATTTCAACCTCGGCATCGCGCTCAAGCTTGAGCAGATTTCGGGCGTTGTTCTGTGCACGTTTGAGGCTATCGGGCGTTGGTGCGTGAATGAGCAGTTTGATTGTTGCCATGGTTGATCCATCCTCTTCCAAATCAGAGCGCCTGGGATACCTCGCGTACCAGGGCCTGTAGCTGGTCGCCGGTTCGCTCCCGCGGACGGGGCAGATCGATTTGCCGATCCAGAGCAATACCTGCTGGGGCTCCTGCCATCACGACCACCCGATCGGCCAGGTAGACCGCCTCTTCAATATCGTGGGTGATGAAAAGCACCGCCTTGCGGGTCTGCTCCCAGATCGCCAGCAACTGCTCCTGTAGGTGGCTTCGAGTGATCGCATCCACCGCGCTAAAGGGTTCATCCATCAGCAGTAGGTGGGGTTGCACCGCCAGCGCCCGGGCGATGCCGCCACGCTGAATCTGGCCACCGGAGAGTTGATGGGGCCAGCGCTCGGCCAGCGCCTCGAGCCGAGTTAGACGCAACACCTCATCGACCCGATTTTGCTTTTGGGCGGCGGTCAACTTGAGGCCGTTGAGGCCGTAGGCGATGTTGCCGCGCAGGCGCCTCCAAGGCATCAGCCGCCCATCCTGGAACACCGTGCCACGTCGACGCCGGGTATCATCATGGGGTACATTGAGTGTGATGGCACCACCGCTCGGTTCAGTCAGTCCTGCGACACAGCGCAGCAGCGTGGACTTACCCACACCAGAACCACCCACCACGGCGATAAATTCCTCCGGTTCCATGCGCAGATCCAGATCGGCAAACACCGGACGGCTGCCATGGCCGTAGTGATAAGTGAGTCCTTCGATGTTCAGGATTGGCGCCATAGCAGCACTCGCTTTTCAATCAGGGCAAAGAGGGTATCGCTGAGGGTGTAGATCAAGGAGATGGTCAGCATGTAAACCACCACGGCCTCATAAGCACCCACACCGGCAGCCGAATTCATCTCTTGGCCCATACCCGGCACGCCCAACAGCTCAGCCGCGATAAGTGTCATCCAGGCTTGGCCGATGCCGGTACGGATGCCAGCAAAAATACCGGCGGCGGCAGCGGGCAACGTGACCTGTACCGTCTGGCGCAGATAACCACCCTGACCAAACGCCTGGGCCAGCTCATAATACTTCGGATCCACATGGCGCACCGCGGAGTAGGAGGCAAAATAGTTGACCCAAAACACACCGATAGCGATGACAAAAGCAGCCCCTGCGTGACTCACCTTGAACCAGGCGATGGCAAAAACCACCCAGGCCAGCGGTGGTATCGGTCGCAAAATGCGCGCCAACCAGGCGTGCAGAGCATCCAGCAACGCCGAGGAGGCCGCTACCGTGCCCACCAGAAATCCCAGCAACGTACCAGCGACCAACCCCCACACATAATGCACCAGTGAGGAGAGGATTGCGGGCAGCAAGCGCCCGGAACTCCACTCATCGACCAGAGCCCGCGGGAGAAGGAAGGGGTCTGGAACGGTGCCGGCCGCCGCCCAGCCGGCCTGCTGGGCACACTTCCAAAATCCGACAAACGCGACCGCGCCGATGAAACCAAGCAGAGCCCGACCCCGTCGAGAGCCGGCGAGTGGATTAACCTGCCTCACCATCTGAGTCCGTCACTCCAAGCCCAGTTCGTCGTAGAAGCGAGTATCGAACAGCGCATCCAGGTCCACTTCAACTTGCAGCGTGCCCAGCTCGGTCTGGAAATCGCGCATGATCTGGGTTCCTTCGATAATTGCGCCGGGGTCTGCCTGGAACTGCTGCTTGGAGCGCTCCAGCGCCTGCCGCACAATATCCTGCGGTAGCCGTCCCCCCCCCACATACTTGCCCACAGCGCTCGCCGCCCGGGCGGGCTGGTTACGTAGCAGCTCGGTTGCCTCCACATGCGCCCTGACCAGAGCCATCACCAGCTCCGGACGTTCGTCGATCAGCCGCTCACGCACCACGAGCACCGCTCCGGGCTGGTGCGGAAACATCTCGGATCCTGCTGCCACCACCCTCGCCTCGGGCTTGCGCTCCAACACGATACTGATGATCGGCTCCAAAATGGCGGCGCCATCCACCGCACCGGTCATCAACGACTGCTGCACCTGAGCGGTGCCCTGGTAGATGATTTCCAGATCCTGCGCTATCTCCTGCGCACCAAGCCCCAATCGATTGCGCAACCAATACTGCAACACGGTTTCTGGAACGGAGCCCTGGGGAAACGTGGTGATCACCGCCTTGCGGCCGTGATCCTTCCTGAAGCGAGCAAAGGCCGTGCGGGCGTCCCCCTTGGTAAAGTAAGGAGCAAGATCGCCCAGGGCGATCAGACCGATCTGCTCAATGATATTGGAGGCCACTACCTTGATATCGGCTCCTTTGGCGCGCGCGACCATGGCCGGCCCGATCCCCAGATAAGCCACATCCAGCTGACCGGCCAGCAGGGCTTGAACGATAGCCGGCCCGTTTTGGAACTCGATTAGCGCGGGAGCACTGACTCCAGCCCTGCTCAGGACATCCCCCTCCAGCATGACGAAAGCCTGCGACACGGGAATAATGGGCATGTAGCCGATCTCCAAGGCACTATCGGCAAAAGAGCGACCGCTCGAAGCCAGCAGCGTGATAACCATCAACATCAAAAAACGGCGCATAGCGGCACTCCGAGTACAAATTGGTTTTGGGTGGCCCATCTTATAAAATCATTTAGTTATTATAAATATATATTTTATTCTAAATAAGAATAAATATAGTGCAACAACCGCCAGCCCACATCCGCCCACGCCAACTAAGCGCAACTGTGCGACGAACGGTCGCTGCCAACATCTGCGAATGGAAGCCCCACCTCAGCCCGGGCACGCGATCCCCATCGGAATTAGGCATATCTCATTTTATGAAAAGCATTGCTAAATCCATTGGTTGAACCCCTTGCATCCCGGCCTGCATGCTTGTGCTCACGATTCAAACACCGACGGGAGCCTGTTTATCATGAGTCTGGAACTATTCTGGTTTTTACCCACCTCCGGCGATACGCGCTATCTTGGCAATACCGCCACCGGCCGACCGGCAACCAACACCTACCTGCGTCAGATCGCCACCACCGCCGAATATCTGGGCTACGACGGCCTGCTGATTCCAACCGGTGCCAGCTGCCTCGACCCCTGGGTGGTGGCCTCGTCGCTGGTGCCGGTCACCCACAAGATCAAGCTGCTGGTCGCCCTGCGCACCTCCCTCTCCGGCCCGACCGCGTCCGCGCGCCAGGCCGCCACCCTCGATCAAGCCCTGGATGGCCGCCTGCTGTTGAACGTGGTCCCCGGTGGCGATGCGGCTGAGCTGGCCGCGGAAGGGGTCTACCTCGACCACGATGAGCGCTACGCCTCGGCGGACGAGTTCCTCACCGTTTGGCGCCGCCTTCTGCAGGGCGAAACCGTCGATTTCGAGGGCAAGTACCACACGATCGCGGGCGCGCGGAACTTTTTCCCGCCGGTGCAAAAACCCTATCCGCCGCTCTATTTCGGCGGCTCCTCCGCCGCCGCCCATGAGCTGGCCGGCAAGCATGTGGATGCCTACCTGAGCTGGGGCGAGCCGCCGGCCGCCGTGGCGGAAAAAATTGCCGATGTCAAACAGCAAGCCACCCGGCATGGCCGCGAGGTGAAGTTTGGCGTTCGCCTGCATGTCATCGTGCGCGAAACCCGCGACGAGGCCTGGGCAGCCGCCAACCGGCTGATAGAACACCTGGATGACGCAACCATCCAGAAGGCACAGGAGAACTTTGCCCGCATGGACTCGGTCGGCCAGCGCCGCATGGCCGAGCTGCATGGCGGCAAGCGGGACAAGCTGGAGATCAGCCCCGATCTTTGGGCCGGGGTGGGTCTGGTGCGAGGCGGCGCGGGCACCGCTCTGGTCGGCGACCCCGAAACCGTTGCCGCACGCCTGCGGGAGTATCAGGATCTGGGCGTGGATACCTTCGTGCTTTCAGGCTATCCGCACCTGGAGGAGTCGATCCGCTTCGCCGAGCTGGTGTTCCCGCTGCTGGAAGGGAAGGGCAAAACCACCGTGGAGGGCGTTTTCACCGGCGGTGCCTTTGATGCCCGCGCCACCCAAGGCGATTCGGCAGAGAACACGGCGGGTGATGAGGCGGCGGCATGAGCGAGCGGGACGACGTGATCGACATGCGCTGCCGCCCGGCCTATCTGCACGACTTTTTCGGTGCCACACCGGGCAGTGCCGCTTTCGAAACCGCACGCTGGCTCAACCGGCGGGTCGGCACCCGGGGGGATGATCAGCATTTCACCCGCTCGCTGAGCGAAGAGGGATTTCTGGCCGAAGTACGCGAGGCAGGGCTGAACAGGGCGGTCGTGGTGGGGCGCCACACCCCAAGCCAGCACCTGCCCAACGACCGGATTCATCAGATCGTTGCGCCGCACTCGGAGCTGGTCGGCATGGGTGCGGTTGACCCGGCGCTGCAGGGCGTGGACGGCGCCATCGCCGAAATCGATCGAGCAATCAAGGAGTTGAGACTAAGCGCCATCAACCTGGAGCCGGGCTTTGCCGAACCGGCCCGCCATCCAGATGATGCCCTCTACTTCCCGATTTACGAGCACTGTGCCGCTCTTGGAGTGCCTGTCTCGTTGATGAGCGGCCCTACCACGCCAGATCCGCGCTGCAATGACCCCAGCGGACTGGCACGGGTGGCGCAGGCGTTCCCGACCCTGCCGCTGATCGCCTATCACGGCTACTGGCCGAATGTGGCTCAGGCGATCGGCCTCGCCTTCCGTTATGAGAATATCCATCTGGTGCCCGACATGTACCTGTTCCAGCCGGGCAGCCAGCTTTATATCGAGGCCGCCAACAGCTTTTTGTCGGATCAACTGCTGTTCGGATCATCCTATCCCTTCAGGCCGATCCGCCAAAGCATCGAGGATTTTCTGGCGTTTGGCTTGCCGGACGCGGTCAATGAAAAAGTGTTGTACACCAATGCAAAACGGCTGCTGAACATCCAATGACAAACTGAAAAGCTTAGCGTTTTTTCTTGGTTATCTGTGGCGTAACTTTGCTTGAAGATAGAGTAACAGCAGCGAATGCAGGAGATGACATTATGAGTATCAAACTGGGCGATATTGCCCCCGATTTTGAACAGGCATCCAGCCAAGGCACCATCCACTTCCATGACTGGATCGGTGATTCCTGGGCGGTACTCTTTTCCCACCCGGCGGATTTCACCCCGGTATGCACCACGGAGCTGGGGCTGACCGCCAAACTGAAGGACGAGTTCAGTCGACGCAACGTGAAGGTGATCGCCCTCTCCGTTGACCCGGTGGACTCCCATCTGAAATGGATCGAGGATATCAACGACACTCAGAATACCGAGGTCGATTTCCCGATCATTGCCGATGCGGATCGCAAGGTTTCCGGTCTGTACGATCTGATCCACCCCAACGCCAATGACACCTTGACCGTGCGGTCACTGTTCGTCATCGATCCGCAGAAAAGGGTGCGTCTGATCATCACCTACCCGGCCAGTACCGGCCGCAATTTTGATGAAATCCTGCGTGTGATCGACTCCCTGCAGCTGACCGACCAACACAAGGTAGCCACACCGGGCAACTGGAAACAGGGGGATGACGTAGTGATCGCACCTTCACTGCAGGATGAAGAGGAGATTCGTCGGCGTTTTCCGGGCGGTTACAACGCGGTACGCCCCTACCTGCGCCTGACGGCCCAACCCAACGCCTGACTCGACCGCCTGCTCTCCCATTGTGGGTCTTTTCCGGTGTTCGACTTGTTCAGGGTCGACACCGGTTTTTTGGACAAGCCCCACGGGGTATACCAATTCCCTACTCTCAGGTTGGCAACCAGGTATTGAACACCATTCCACCCCCACGGCACGGAAAAATTTAACGCCATCGGTCATTTTTCAGCATGGCTTTCCATGATAACCAATGCACTTTTAATTATTTCAAATGGGCGTCAACACCCTCGAAAATAAAACCACATTCACTCGAAAACAGGGAAAAAACATGAGCGTTTTGATTATCGGTGGCAGTACATCCACCACCTCGAAGTCAGAAATCATTCTGGACTACATCGAAACAGCGTTGCGCGAGCTAAATGTCAGTGTGGCTCGGGTCAACCCATCCGCCTTCAACCCCACCGATCTGGTCAATTACAACTTTGCCAGTGAGGATATTCAACGCTATCAGCAAAAAGTGGCCTCTGCCGATGCCATCATCATCGCCACGCCGGTATATCAGGCCGCCTATTCGGGTGCGCTCAAATTGCTGCTCGATCTGATTCCGCAAAAAGGTCTTGAAGGCAAAACGGTCCTGCCGCTGGCCACCGGCGGTTCACTAGGCCACCTGCTGGCGCTGGACTATGCCCTCAAACCGGTTCTGTCGGCACTGGCCGCCTCCCGCCTGCTGGCGAGCGTGTTCGTGACCGACGATGCCTTCGAGCGCGCCGACAGCGGAGCCTACCGTCTGGCGGATGGCCTGGCTCAGCGCCTCGACAGGGCGCTGAATGAGCTGTTCAACCCGGTGCAGGCCCTGGCGCGTGCCGAAGAAACTGTAACCCAGCCCGTTGCCGCCCCGGGGGCCGACTATCCGGCTTTCGCCGGTGCTTGAGCGAGGAGACAAGCGCATGAAATGCTCCATTAAGGCCCTGCTGGCCGCCGCCGGCATCGCTCTGGGCCTGGCCACTGCCGCCTCTGCGGCTGAAGACCCTGCCGAGCTGCGTATCGGCTATCAAAAGTATGGCACCCTGGTGATTCTGAAAGAGCGCGGGGCCCTCGAAAAACGCTTGGCCGACCGGGGCATCGAGGTGCGCTGGACGGAGTTTCCGGCCGGACCCCAGATGCTGGAAGCCTTGAATGTGGGCAGTATCGACTTCGGCACCGTGGGTGAAACCCCGCCGGTCTTCGCCCAGGCCGCCAATGCCGATCTGGTCTATGTGGCGCACCAGCCGCCGGCGCCAACCTCCGAAGCGATCATCGTGCCCAAGGACTCCCCCATCGAGACGGTAGCCGACCTCAAGGGCAAGCGGGTCGCACTCAATAAGGGCTCCAATGTGCATTTCCTGTTGGTACGCGCGCTGCAAGAGGCGGGGCTGAGTATCCATGATATCCGCCCGGCCTACCTGCCCCCCTCGGACGCCCGCGCCGCTTTCGAACGCGGCAGCGTGGATGCCTGGGTGATCTGGGATCCGTTCCTGGCCGCCGCCGAAGACGCCCTCGAGGTGCGCACGTTGCGCGACGGCACCGGCCTGGTCAACAACCATGAGTTCTATATCGCCGCCCGGCCGCTGGCAGAAAAGTATCCCCACCTCGTCAAGGAGATCGTTGAGGAGCTGCAGACGCTGGATCGCTGGGCGGTCGACAACCCGCGGGCGATCGCCAAAACCCTGGCCCCCTCCACCGGCCTTCCCGAGGAGGTGCTCTACGTGGCGGCGACGCGGGCCAGTTATGGTGCTCGCTACCTGTCGGATGAAGTGGTCAAACAGCAGCAGACCATCGCCGATACCTTCAGCGAGCTGAAGCTGATTCCGAAAAAGCTGGATATCTCCTCCGTCGTCTGGAAGCCCTGAGCCGCCGCCCGGCACCCGCCGGGCCATCGTTCAATCTGGAGTATTGTCATGAAGTCTGTCGATAACATCCGTTGGCGCAACCACCTCATCCCACTGCTCGTCCCCCTGCTGCTGCTGCTCGGGTGGCAGTTGTCGGTCAGTTGTGGCTGGTTGTCCACCCGCATCGCCTCCGCTACCGAACAGCAGACTCAGGTCGTGGATGAGATCAACCGCAGCATCACCGAAATCAATGATTTGGCCACACAGGGGGCCGACCGCTCACGAGACATCGGCAGCATCAGCCGCTCACTGGATGGGTATGCCCAGCAATTGCAGCAGCAGACCGGTCGTTTCAAGGTGTAATGCCGCACCGCAACAGAGCAGGCCTGCACCAGTGTACAGCACAGCGGCGGTACCCATTACCGCCGCATCACCCCACTTAACATAACAACTCCTTTAAAAACATAAAGTTGATAAAACTGGCCCCTCTTTTGCTATAACCATATCAACCTTCGGGCCCCGGCGGCCCTGACAAACTGACTGTATTCGGATAATGGCGTCCGTCACCTCTCTGCCCCACCGGCAGAGCCGGTGCGGGCGCTTTTTTTATGTCCCGTCGTCAGTTTATCTCGACCGCCAGATAACACAGACCGGCATACAACTGACCTATCTCTGAGGTGACACCATGGCTTATCTGATCCCATCCGAATTCGTGACCAAAATGGTCGACGCAGGCGAATCCAAAATTCACATGTCCACCCGCGATACCCTGATCCGCGCCTATATGGCCGGCGCAATACTGGCGCTGGCCGCTGTATTTGCCGTGACCGTGGCGGTACAGACCGGTGTTTTCCTGATCGGAGCACTGCTGTTTCCGGTCGGCTTCATCATGCTCTACCTGATGGGGTTTGACCTGCTGACCGGCGTATTCATGCTGACCCCATTGGCCTGGCTCGACCGACGCCCTGGCGTAACCTGGCCGCAGATTCTGCGCAACTGGGGACTGGTTTTTGTGGGCAACTTTGCTGGTGCACTGACCGTCGCATTCATGATGTCCTACATCTTCACCATGGGTTACAACACCGATGGCGGCGCCATTGCCGAGAAGGTAGCCCATATTGGTGAGTCACGCACCCTGGGCTATGCCGCCTACGGTTTCGATGGCTGGATGACAATCTTCATCCGCGGCATGCTGTGCAACTGGATGGTATCAATGGGCGTTGTCGGCGCCATGATCTCCACCCATGTCAGCGGCAAGGTTCTGGCAATGTGGATGCCGATCATGCTGTTCTTCTTTATGGGCTTCGAGCATTCGGTAGTGAACATGTTCCTGTTCCCGTTTGGCCTGATCATGGGCGGCGACTTTTCTGTGATGGACTACATGATCTGGAATGAGATCCCTACTGCCTTGGGCAACCTGGTCGGTGGTCTGGCCTTCACCGGACTCACCCTGTACACCACCCATGTGCGTACCGCGGCCAAACGCAAACTGGCGGCCAACACTTCTACTGCCAAACCGGCATCCGCGTCGGCCTGATTACGGCCATCCATCCGCGCAGCGCTTTTCCGGGAGCGCTGCGCTGTTGTATTCAGGGGAGAGAAACCATGCCGCCAGGACTCCAGCTCAGTCTGGGCCAGTATTCAGACGCAGGACGCAAGGACTGCAATCAGGACTTTTACGGTGCGCTTATCCCCACCGAACCTCAGCTCAGCCTCAAGGGCGCCGCTTTTGCCATCGCCGATGGCATCAGTTCTAGTGATGTCAGCCAGATCGCCAGTTCAGCGGCGGTCAGGGGCTTTCTTAATGACTACTTCTGTACCAGCGACACTTGGAGCGTTAAGACTGCCGCGGAAAAGGTGCTGTTCGCCACCAACTCATGGCTTTGCAGCCAGACCCGTCACAGCGAGCACCGTTTTGACAGGAACCGGGGGTATGTTTGCACCTTCAGCGGGTTGATTATCAAGGGCCACAGCGCACACCTTCTGCATGCCGGCGACAGCCGCATCTACCGGGTTCGCAACCGCTCGCTGGAACAGCTCACCAAGGATCATCGCTTGTGGATATCACGTGAGGAAAGCTATCTGAGCCGGGCACTGGGCATTGAAGACTGTCTTGAATTGGACTACGACTGCCTGACGCTGCAGTGCGGCGATCTGTTTCTGCTTGCCACCGACGGGGTCTACGAGCATCTGGATGCACAGTATCTGCTCGATCTTCTGGAACAACATGCCGAGGATCTGAACCAGGCTGCCCGATCAATTGTGGAGGCGGCGTTCGCACAGGGCAGCCCTGACAACTTGACCCTGCAGATTCTGCGTATTAACCGCCTGCCTTCTGCAGAGCATCAGGTGGTGCAGCAACAGGTTGAACAGCTTCCCCTGCCACCAACACTGGAGCCCGGCATGGCGTTTGATGGCTACCGGATCCTGCGTGTGCTGCACGCTACCAGTCGCAGCCATGTGTTTCTTGCCCAGGACCTGACGTCAGAGGAGCAGGTTGTCATCAAGACACCCTCTATCGACCTGGGCGAAGATCCGGCCTACCTGGAGCGCTTCATGATGGAGGAATGGATTGCCAGACGCATCGACAGCCCACATGTATTGAAAGCGATAACGCCCGGGCGACCACGCCGGTTTCTCTATACCGTCACCGAATATATCGACGGCCAGACATTGGCTCAGTGGATCAATGACCACCCCCGCCCTGAGCTGGAAAACGTGCGCAACATCATCGATCAGCTCGCTCGTGGTTTACAGGCATTTCATCGCCGCGAAATGGTGCATCAGGACCTCAAGCCCGACAACATCATGATCGACACCAGCGGAATAGTCCGCATCATCGACTTCGGTGCTACCCGCGTGGCCGGCATCGTTGAGTCGTCCCATGCACTGGAGCAGCCCCATCTGCAGGGTACTGCACTCTATTCGGCCCCTGAATATTTTTTGGGCGAATACGGTGACTGGCGTGCCGACCTCTACTCACTGGGCGTGATCACGTATCAGATGCTGTCCGGTCGGTTTCCTTATGGTAACAGGGTCGCACGCACCCGTACCCGCGCCGCTCAGCAACGCCTGAGTTATGACTCGGTGCTGGAGCGGGAACGCGAGATTCCCACCTGGATCGATGACACCCTGGAACGGGCGCTAAAGCCTGACCCGAACAGGCGTTACGAGAGTCTTTCAGAGTTCGTCTACGATCTGCGCCATCCCAACCAGCGCTTTCTCAACCGTACACGCGCGCCACTGCTGGAGCGCAATCCGGTATTGTTCTGGCAAGGTGTTTCTCTGGTGCTGGTGCTGTTG
>JAXHUI010000015.1:0-46774 GCA_034189745.1 Pseudomonadota bacterium | reverse complement strand
AAAAGTGTACGGCTACGCTGGACACGGTTGGCAACAGGAATAGGCCGTAAGCCGCGTGGTTACAAGGTGTTTGGTTAGGGGTGAGATAGGGTGGGAAGGGATACTGGTCGGAGTGGAGGGATTCGAACCCCCGACCCTCTGGTCCCAAACCAGATGCGCTACCAAGCTGCGCTACACTCCGTTTTCGGTGGCTCCTCGAGCTGGACTCGAACCAGCGACCAATAGATTAACAGTCTACTGCTCTACCAACTGAGCTATCGAGGAAAACCGAGAGACAGATCAGGCAGTTGGCTCCTCGAGCTGGACTCGAACCAGCGACCAATAGATTAACAGTCTACTGCTCTACCAACTGAGCTATCGAGGAACACCTGAACTGTGGAGGCGTATAGTAGTGAGGGGGCCCTGTAGCGTCAACCCCCATGGTTGAATTATTACTCCCCGTCACATCGAGGGGATGATCCATACAGGTTGCTGTGTGAGCGGGCGGGTTCCATTGTACCGGATTTGCCGGGCACAGCGGCTGGCGCGTGCTGCAACTCCCCTTATCTCCCCGCCGGTTTTTCGCTACCATAGCCGGTTACCGAAACTGGCTCTCGACTGGATGGATCAGTGCTGTTCAACAAGCTTCCCGGCGACATTTTTCTCCCCCTCTCGGGGCAGAACCGACAGGTGTATCAATCGGTGCTGCTGGAGTTGGCGGATCTTTTCTTCGACGAGGATCTGATCGATCCCTTCATCCCGCGGGATCTGGTGCGCTCCTGTATCGAGAACGCCGTGGTGCGTCTGGGGGTGCGCCGCTGGGAGAGCGAGGCCGACGAGGAGGCGACGGCGGAGCCGCCGCGCTCCACGGCCGAGTACACCAACCGCATCTATCGGCGGCTGGTACAGACCGGCTGGCTGGAGGAGGAGCAGAAGGTGTACCGCACCCATGTGCTGCTTTCGCCCTCGGTCAGCTATCTGCTGCGCGCGCTGACCAGCATCGCCCGGCTGGAAAAGCGCAACTACGGCGGGGCGGTGCTGAATGTGCTCAGCTCGCTGGAGGCGGCGATCAGTGACCCCGTGGGGCGGGGGATCACTCTGGCAGAAGCGGCCCAGACGGCGGCGGATTTCAGTGCCCATTTGACCGACATGATGCTGGGGCTGCGGGAGTTGAAGCTGAACCTGTCGGCCTGCAACAATCCGCAGGAGATCGTGCGCGGTTTCTTCGACCGGTTTGTGGAACAGATCCTGGTATCGGACTACAAGACGCTGAAAACGCGCAACAACCCGTTCCGCTTCCGCCGCCAGATTCTCTCCATGGTGCGCAATCTGCAGTTCGATCCCCTCACGCTGCAGCAGCTGGCCGAGCACTACCAGCTGCAGCTGGAGCTGCCATACGAGCTGGCGCAGGCGCAGGTGCATCAGCATATCAACCGCATTATCCGTATCTTCGAGTCGGTGGATCAGCGTTTGGCGGCGATCGACGAGTTCCGCTACCAGTTGGAGAAGCGGGTCGCGGATACGGTGCGCTACATGGACAAGACAACGCCGGGGATGGCGGCCCGGCTGTCGCGCCTGATCGCGGCGCTGGCCAAACTGCCGGAAGAGCGTATTGCGCCGCCCACCACACTGGACGAGGTGGGCTTCATCTCTCCCGCCAGTGTGCGCGCGCCGCTGCGGCGCCGGGTGGCGGCGCAACCGCGGATCATCACCCAGAAAGCGATCGATCCCGCCGTGCTGGAGCGGCGTCGCCTGTTCAAGGAGTGGAAAGAGCGGCGCGAGGTCGATGTGGATCGGATCGAGACCTATCTGGAGAGCCAGTTTGCCGGCCGTGACCGGTTGCGAGCCAGCGATTTTCATATCGGTACCATCGAGGAGTACATCTGCTTCAGTTATGTGCGCCACCTCAACTCGCTGGGCAAGAAGGCGCAGCGGATGCGACAGCGCTATCGAATTCAATTTGAGGACGACTACGTCAACGTCTCCGGAATGGTGGAGTGTCGAGGCTTTGTTATCCACAGGAACCGCTAATGCTTGCTGATCTACAGAAAATCGTCTCCCGTAATGAACAGCATCAGGCCGATGATTTCATTCGTGCCGCCAACCTGCTGCTGAGTAGCCAGTTTCTCTACGCGGAGCGGCCGCTGCACCGCGACAGCTACTTTCTGATCGCCAACAACAGGGAGTACTTTCGCAACCTGTTCGCGGCGATCGGCTGGAGCCTGATCTACCAGCCCGACGAAGCCTACCTGGGCATTTTGCCCCAGGGGGAGGAGCGGGTGCTGCGGTTGAAGCTGGACGAGTCGCTGCTGCTGCTCTGCCTGCGCCAGCAGTATGAGCAGAAACTGGAACGGTTCGAGGTGGAGGGGGGCAAGGCTTTCACCAGCAGCGACGAGCTGCTGCGCCTGTTCAGCAATCTCACCGGCAAGGAGATCCCCAACGAGACCCGCCTCAAGGAGATCATCTCCCTGTTTACCCGCCATGGCCTGATCGAGCGCGGCAAGCAGGAGGAGAGCGAGCCGAAAAACATTCCGCTGAAGATCAACCCGACCATCCGTCAGGTGGTGGTGGAGGATTACATCGGCCAGCTGGAGGCGCTGTGCGACAGCGAGATCCGGGACCGGCTGCCAGCCGAAAACGGGCCCGCGGCCGAACCGCTCGCGGCGCCGGCCCCTGAAGGTGAGGAGAAACCGGCATGAAGCAGCTCAACCGGGTCGTGTTGGTCAACTGGTACGTGTTGGGGGCGGTCGAGATTCCGATCAAGGGCAATGTGGCGATCGTCGGCCCCAACGGCTCGGGCAAATCCTCTCTGCTGGATGCGATCCAGACGGTCCTGATGGGGGGGCACAAGCGCCACCTGAGCTTCAACGCCTCCGCCGGTGACAAGAGCGAGCGCTCGCTGCGCACCTACTGCCTGGGCTTCATGGATGACAACGGCAAGAAAGCCACCACCCGTGAGGACTCGCTCACCTACATGGCGCTGAGCTTCTTCGATACTGAAACCGCCAAAGAGAGCTGTATCGGCATCGCCATCAGCGCATCCACCGCCAGCGCCGAGGAGGAGGTGTTGGGCCGGTTCATTTTGCCGGAGTTTTCCGTGTCGCTGGATCACTTCTCGGTCCGGGAGGCGGGGGGGCGTATGCCCCGCCCCTGGGAGGAGGTGCGCGCGAGCCTGCTGCAGCAGTGCCCGGAGATGGTTCTGGAAAAGCGGGCCAACCGCTTCATCCGCGAGCTGGTGGCCGAGCTGAGCCATGACCCGAAGATGCCGAATGATGCGGACAAGTTCGTCAAAAACTTCAAGAACGCGCTGAAGTTTGTACCGATTGACAGCCCGACCCGGTTTATCCGCGAGTTCGTGCTGGAGGAGAATATCGTCCATGTCGGTGCCTTTCGCAAATCGCTGGATGAATACCGGGCGATGGAGCGCAAGACCCTCGAGGTGTCCAACCGGATCGCCGAGCTGGAGAAGGCCCAGGAGCTGTGCAACGGCATCGAGCGCAACGTGAAAAACGCGCTCGAGTATGAGTGGGTGGTACACGAAAGCCGGTTCGAGCAGGCGGATCTGCGCCGGGAGGATGCCGCCGAGCGGCTGGAGCAGTACGCCGAAGAAGAGGCAACACTGCAGCAGGCGCTGGAGGAGAACAGCGCCCGCCTCAATCAGGCGATGCAGGCGCTGGCCGACGCCCGCGCGGAACGCAACAGCAGTGACTCGGCCCACAAAATCAACGCGCTGGAGTCCACCATCGAGGCCCGCCGGCGGGAGCAGAGCGGGGTCGAGGAGCGGATCCAGCAGGCCTACCATCTGCTGCGCACCAGCGTGGGCTTCGTCCAGTATGATCAGCTGCTGCCGGATGATTTCAAGGCGCTGCTGCAGCGCGCGGTCGCGCTGTGGCGCTCCGGCGAGCAGACCCAGGCCGATGGCTGGCCCGCCGAGCCGGTCGCTGTGGACAAGGTGATCGACGCGCTCGAGGCGCAGCTGGAGGGGGTGCGTCAGGTGATCTCGCGCCGCTACGAGGAGTCGGTGATCCGCCTCAACGAGCTGCGCAGCCTGATCCAGAATCAGAAGAGCGCGGTGGAGCAGCTGCAGCAGGGGCGGGCGCCGATCCGTCACAACAGCCGCGAATTGATGGCGCTGTTGAGCGAGCATGGCATCGACTCCACGCCGATCTGCGAGCTGGCCGATATCAATGACGACAAGTGGCGGATCGCCATCGAGTCATTCCTGGGGGCGCGCCGGGAAGCGCTGGTGGTCGCGCCGGATCGGGTCAAGCAGGCGATCACTCTCTACCGCCGCAAGGGGCGCCACCTCAAGGGGTGCCGGATCATCAACACCACCAAATCCGGCGACTGGCTGCACCGCTACAAGCCGGGCTCACTGGCGCAGTTCATCGACACCGACAACGAACATGCCCGCGCCTACCTCAACCGCGCCCTGGGCGGTGTGATGGCGGTGGAGACCGAAGCCGAACTGCTGCGCCAGGAGCGGGCGCTGACCTACGACTGCATGTTGCAGACCGAAGGCTCGACCACCGCCATCAACGAGTTGAGCCCGATCATGGGCATTCGGCGGCGACAGGATCAGCTGGCGCTGCAGGGGCGGCAGGTGGATGAGCTGATCGCTGAATTCACCACCCTGGGGAAACGCCACGAGGCGCTGGAAAAGCTGCGGGATGGGCTGATCAACATGGGCTCGGCGCTGGCCCAGCGCAGCGAGAGCGTATTCGCGCTGGTGAACCAGCGCGAGCAGCTCAAGAGCGAAATCGAGGGCTACCAGCAGGCGGTGGTGGAGCTGCGCAACCACGACGATAGCGGCATCCAGCAGCGCATCGCCGCGCTGGCCGAGCAGCAAAAGCAGGTTGAGGCCGACCAGAAGGCGCTGATGGAGAAGCTGCAGAAGGTGCGCACCGGCATGATCAAGGACAACGCGACCCTCGAGGTGCTGGAGCAGGAGCTGGCCGAGCACGCCCAGGCGCGAGGGCGCTGCGAGCAGCAGCCTCGCTTCGATGCCCAGGCGGCGCAGGAGAAGCGGGACTATCTGGATGAAAGCTGCGGCGGTGAGCTGGAGCGGGTCATCTTCGAGGCCGCCAAAAAGGCGCAATCCGAGCTGGCGCTGCAGACGAAAAAGAAAAACGCGGTGCGCGACGCGGTGGCCCAGTACAAGGCCCGCTACCACGGCGGCGGCATGAGCCATCAGCAGCTGGACAACATCAGCGCCGACTCCAGCCACGAGGAGCTGGAGCGCTATGTCAACCAGACGGTGCAGGCGCTGCGCGACTCCGAGCTGGCCGAGTACAGCAAAAAGGCGGAGCGGGCCCGGCTGGAGGCGGAAACCGCTTTCCGTTCCGACTTCGTGGCCCACCTGAACGATCAGATCGACAAGATCAAGGAGCTGATCCGTGAGCTGAACAGCCACCTGAAAAACCGCCCCTTCCACCAGGAGATGTACAGCTTCGAGATGATGCCCAACCCGGAGCTGAAGGATATCCTGGAGCTGGTGGAAGCCTACACCCGGCTGGATCAGGCCAATGTGGGCACCCTGTTCGATCTGCAGCATCAGGGGGACAACAGCCACCGCGAGGCGCTCAACAAGATCCATGCCGTGCTGCGTGATGAGGGGGAAAGCAGCCTGCTGCAGGACTACCGCAACTTCTACAACTTCGAGCTGGTGGTGAAGGATCTGCAGGGCAATCGCAAGACCACCCTGACGCAGCGGATCAAGACCGGCTCCGGTGGGGAGCATCAGGTACCGTTCTATGTGGCCATGGCGGCCGCGCTGGGGGCGACCTATCGCCTCAAGGAGGGGAGCGATGGCCGTCCGGTGGGCGGCATGAGCCTGTCCGTGTTCGACGAAGCGTTCAACAAGCTCGACTCCGAGAACACGCTCACCTCCCTGGGGTTTATGTCCGACCTGGGGCTACAGACGATCATCGCGGCACCGGATGAAAAGTATTCCCTGCTCTCCTCCTGCATGGATACCATCATCAACGTCTGCCGTGACGGCCGCATCGTCGATCTGGATGTGGAGTTTCCCACCCAACAGGGCAAGGCGCTGCTCGCCTCGGATCACCCCCACACGCTGATGGCGGCGCAGGCCGGCACAACGGAAGCGGCGGTGACGCCCTGAGCCGGTCAGCCGGGCGGGGCGGCCAGCAGCCCCTGCCGCGCCGATTCCGGCGTGGGTTTGTCCAGGGCGGGAATCAGGCTGGCCACCGTTCGCCCCTGATGGCTCAGCAGCAGGCGGGGGCCGGCGGGGCGGGCCTGCCACTGCTCGGCGTGGTCGAGCAGATCCAGCAGCACGGCGGTGGCGCTCAGGCTGGCCCCCGCCGGCTCCCCGCGCCAGTCGCGGAACTGCTCGTTGGCCAGCAGACAGCTCAGTGCGTGGCCGCTCCAGTGTTGCGGCAGGGTTTTCAGGGGCGCCAACAGGCGGCTGCTGTTGGGGCTGTGCAGGTGCGGATCGCGCGGGAAGGAGCGGCGCACGCTGAGCTCCGAGCCCAGCCCGAGCAGCCCGTTGTCGCGGGCGTTGCCGGCAAAATCCAGCGAGGAGATCCCCTGGATCAACCGGGTCAGGCTCCAGTTGCAGCCTTTGATCAGCCGCCAGGCGGGTTCCATGGAGCGGCGCGAGCCGAGGGTGTAGCGCAGCTCCGGCTCGGTTTCGAACAGGGTCAGTTGCAGGAAATGGGTCTGGAAATCGACCAGACAGCTCGGTCGGTCGATCAGGCAATAGGGGCGTTCGCGCCGACAAAACGCCAGCCACGCCTCCCGACTTTCCAGCTGGGGCAATACGCGAATGTTCATGGTCACCTATAGTCACATCAGAGCGCGAGTATAAAACAAACCGGCCCGCCCTGACGATGCAGGCCGCGCTGCCGGGACAGAAGCTGAAGAGGTTGATATGATCAAACCGATAATCCGACTCCTGCTGGCGAGCGTGGTGCTGTTGGCGTTGTCCGGCTGTTACAGCTGGAAGGATGAGCGCCATTTCAGCAACGCCTGCTACGCCAACGGCGGCACGCCGGAGTTCAACCGCACCCGGTGGGGGATCACCTACGGCATGAAGTGCCGGCTGGATGAGAGATAACGACAACCGCGAGTGCAGCGTGGAGCGCCATGGGCTTTCGATTTCGCAATACCATTCGGCTGGCGCCGGGTATCCGGCTCAACCTTGGCAAACGGGGGGTCAGCCTCTCCGCCGGGGTGCGCGGTGCCACCGTCACGCTGGGTAAAAATGGCCTCTGGGGCAATGTGGGCGCGCCCGGCACGGGGCTCTCCTACCGCACTCGGCTGTCCGGTTCCCCCGGTCACCAGCGGCGGGTGCAGCAGGAGCAACAGCGGCAACACCGCCTGTCATCCGCCCAGGGGGCGGCGCCCGCCATCGCTTTCCAACCCGTACTGGACGAGAAGGGGCGGGTGACGCTGCTGGATCAGGCTGGCCGGCCGTTGAGCGCGGCCCAGCGCCGGCGGGTCTGGTCGGAGCACGGCGAGCAGGTGACGAGCTGGCTTCAGGCCGAAATGGACCGGATCAACGGCGATCTGCCCCTGCTGCTGGAGATCCATCACGATATCGTGCCGCCCGGCAGCGCCATGCCGGAGTATCAGCCCGAGCCCTTCGATTGCCCCGCGCCCACCGCGCCTGAGCCCGAGCGCCGGCCGCCGCGCCCGCCAGAGCCTGAGCTGAAGATCCACTTCTGGGACCGGCTGATCCCCGGCCGGTGCCAGCGCCTGAGTCAGCAACATGAGCAGGCGCTGGCGCGCTGGCGCTCCGAGCTGGCGGCGTGGCAGCAGCGCTGCGCCCGGATCGACCAGGCCCGAGCGTCGCGATTGCGCCAGTATGAGCGGCAGCTGGCCGAGTGGAACCGGGACTGGGAGGCGCATCGGCAGCGGCAGAAGGTGCTGGCCCAGCGCTTTGCCGAGCGGCTGGCGAGCGATGAATCACTGCTGAGCGACATTCTGGCCGCCGAGCTCGATGATCTGGATTGGCCCCGCGAAACCCTGGTGGATTTCGAGATCGACCTGGCCCGGCAGAGCGTCTATCTGGATGTGGACCTGCCGGAGATCGAAGCGATCCCGGCGCGCACCGCCAGGTTTGGCGCCCGCAACCGCCGCCTGCTGATCAAAGAGAAATCCGAGCGTCAGCGCCGCGAGGAGTATGCCCGCCATATCCACGGCATCGTTTTGCGCCTGGCCGCGGTGGTGCTGGCGCTGTTCCCGGTGATCGAGCGGGTGGTGGTGTCGGGCTACTCACAGCGGCTGGATGCCGCCACCGGGCAGCGCAACGATGACTACCTGCTCTCGGTGGCGATAGACAGCACCCGCTTTACCGAGCTGAACTTCGCCCAGCCGGAGCGGATAGACCCGATCGCCGCGCTGGAACGGTTCGATCTGCGGCGCGAGATGAGCAAAACCGGCATTTTTCACCCCGTGCAGCCGATGGCGCCGGAGTGACGCGGGCGACGGGGTCGTGCCCCGTCAGCCCGGCTTGTGGCTCGGCTCGATCTGCTCCAGGCGCAGGTTGGCCGGCGGAGCACTGCCATCCTTCTCCTGGCCGAAGTAGAGGGTGGTGTGGGGGAAGGGGATCTCGATACCGGCGTTGTCGAAATGGATCTTGACCAGCCGGTTGTAGGCCCGCCCCACCTGGAACTGATCACCCGGTGTGGTTTTGATGCGGATACGGATGTTGACGGAGCTGTCAGCCAGGGCGGTCACCCCGGAAATTTCGATCGGCTCCAGCACCTTGCTTTTGAGCCCTTCATCGGCCACCAGCTCATCGAACGCATGGCGCAGATGGATGATCGCTTCATCGATGCTCTCCCGATAGGCGATGCCATAGACGCCCACATGGTAGCCGAACTCGCGCATGTAGTTGGAGACGGTATCCACGCTGGAAAAGGGGATCAGGTGGTAGGTGCCGCTCAGGTCACGGATCCCCACCGAGCGGATGCTCAGCCGCTCGGCGGTGCCGGTGATCCCCCCCACGGTGACCACATCGCCCACATTCATCGCGTTCTCGAGCTGGATGAACACCCCGGTGATGATGTCCTGAACCAGTTTCTGCGAGCCGAAGCCGATCGCCAACCCCAGCACCCCGGCACCAGCGATCAAGGGCCCGATATCGATGCCGATTTCAGACAACACCACCATCCCCGTCATGGTGATCAGGGTGATCGCCGCCGCGTTGCGAAACAGTGTCAGTAGTGTCTTGATCCGCGCGGTGGGCTCGCCATCGCCGGTCGCGGGGTTGAGCTTATGCTCGATCGCGCTGGCGAGGCCGACCCAGGCCACGAAGGCCACGGTGAGGATGATGGCGAGGGCGATCACCTTGCTCACCAGCAGGTGACCGGTGGCCGAGGCAAACCAGCCGCTGATGTTGAATACGCCCCAGCTGCTGAGGACCAGCATGGCAACCAAAATAAACAGCAGTGTCCGCAGGAAATAGAGCGCACTGGGCAGGTAGCTGTTGATGCGAGCCTCCAGCAGCGGCAGTTTGCGCTTGAGCTCCGCGGACAGGGTCAGGCGATGGCCCAGAATCTGGCCCAGAAAGGTGGACAGCAGCAGCCCCGCCACGATGGCGCCAATACTCTTGGCCGTGGCCAGCAGGGCGAAGGGGAGCGCATCCTGTGGTCGCGTGAAGGTCAGCACCAGTACCAGCGAAAAGTAACCGATCGCCAGCAGATGCCAGCTACGAGAGAGCAGCTTCAACAGGATCTGGGTGGTGCTGGCGGTGGTGTTGTTGGCGCGCTGCTCGATCGCCAGCCGCAGATGGTTGCGGCGATTCAGCACCACGATGGTGGCATGGCCATAGGCCAACAACATGATCAGGGTTGCTAACGCCTCGCCCAATGTTGTCGACAGATAGAGGTTGATCAGCGGCACCACCGTCATCAGGCCGTAGCCCACCAGAGTGATCAGCCGGCCGAGCCTGCGGTTCCAGAAGCGGGCCTCAGCCGCGTCGATGTCGAGCAGGCGCAGCCCCGGATATTCGGATTGGAGCAACATGCGGATAGCCACCTTGAGCGCCTCGATGATCAGAAAGGCGTTCAAAAACAGGGAGGCCCGCGTGCTCAGCTCACCGCCATCACCGATCAGGAAGGTACCGATCAGGCCGCCGCCGAGATAGGCCAGTGCGACCAGCAGAAGATCCAGCGCGGTGGCCAGCGCCACACAGAACAGCAACCGCAACACGGGGGTGGGCCGTGTGCCCGCGCCACTGTAACGACTCAACAGGGCGAACAGGGGGCGGGCAAGGCGTCTTGCCAGCAAGAAAACGACCAGAGTGGCGAGTATCACCACGCCCAGATTGAGGGCCGCCTCGGTGAAGGCGGCGGAGTCGAAACCGGAATTGGGGGCGGTCAGTTTGCCTGACAGCAGGTCGCCGGTGGCGGCGGCCAGATTGGTGATCTGCCCTCCCATGTCAGAGGCGATGCCGCTGGTCAGCTGTGCCAGTCGATGTGGCAGCGACAGGGCCGCCTCCGCCTCGGCATCGAGCGCCACGACCTCCGCGGCGGCGAGACTCTCGACCGGTTTTGGCTCCGGTGCGGCCGCGGCCAAGGCCGCTGAGGTGGAGACAAGTGTGAGGGCAAGCAACAGAAATCGCAGCGCGGGGATCAATGGAGAACCTCCTCTGAATACTCGATGGCTGGGCAGATTAGCACAACGGCGACAGGGGGTGTAGCCGGCGATTTTTTTGCCCCCGTCAGCGAGCGGGGAGCGCAAGACGGGTTACATTCGCCGCGGCGGTGAATATACTCGCACCACAGCCAACCACAACCGAGAGAGCCAGCCGTGTTTGCACAAACCGTCACCCCCGCCTTTTACGATACCGATGGTCTTGGTCATATCAACAACACCCGTGTGCCGCAATGGTTCGAAGGGGCGCGTAATGATCTGTTTCGCATCTTTACCCCCGATCTGGATATGAAAAAGTGGGAGTTGATCATCGCGCGGATCGAGGTGGATTTTGTGGGCGAGCTGTTTTACGGCCGTGACGTGGAGATCCGCACCTGGGTTTGCAAGATCGGCAACAGCTCCTTCACCGTTTACCAGGAAGCCTGGCAGGATGACAAGGTCGGCGCCAGGGGCAAGGCGTTCATGGTACGTTACGACTTTGCCCACGGCCGCGCCCAGTTGCTGACCGAAGAGCAGAAAGCGACGCTGCAGATCCATTTCAAAGCGGTTGACTGAGCCCGCGGGCCGAGCGCTGTCATAAGGAGTGATCATGTCCTCATCGGAACTGTTGCGCGCCTCCTCCGGCTTCAAATGGTTGCTGGGCATCGCCGCCCTGATGGTCATACTCGGCGCGCTGAAGCAGGCCGAGGCGATCGTCATCCCGATCCTGCTGGCGGTGTTCGTCGCCATCATCTGCGCGCCGCCGCTGGCCTGGATGACCTCCCATCGGGTGCCCCCCTGGCTGGCCATCGTGCTGCTGGTGGCGGGGCTGGTGGTGTTCGGTTCCGTGTTGATGCTGTTCGTCGGCTCGGCCATCGACACCTTCACCGCCCGGCTGCCCACCTATCAGGCGCGATTGCAGGATGAAACGGTCAAACTGGTGCCCTATTTCGAGCGCTTTGGCCTGCCGGTGACCCGTGACCAGATGCTGAACCACTTCAACCCGGCCGCCCTGATGCGGCTGGCCGGCAACGCCCTGACCAATCTGGGCAGCCTGCTGACCAATCTGCTGCTGATCATATTTATCGTGATCTTCCTGCTGCTGGAGGCCACCCTGTTGAAGGACAAACTGCACAAGGCGCTGCCCAACGCGGAAAACTCTCTCGATCAGGCCGGCAGCTTCATGCGTCAGGTGAACACCTATCTGGTGATCAAAACCACCATCAGTCTGTTTACCGGCTTGCTGGTCGGTATCTGGCTATGGATTCTGGGGGTGGACTTCGCCCCGCTGTGGGGGCTGATCGCCGCGCTGATGAACTTCATCCCCAATGTGGGCTCGATCCTGGCCGCCGTTCCCGCCGTGCTGCTGGCCGTGGTCCAGCTGGGGGTGCCTGACGCGGTGCTGGTGGCCGCCGGTTATATCGCCGTCAATCTGCTGATGGGGAATGTGCTGGAGCCACGCTTCATGGGCAACGGGCTGGGGCTGTCGCCGCTGGTGGTGTTCCTCTCCCTGATGATCTGGGGGTGGTTGTTTGGTCCGGCGGGGATGTTTCTCTCCATCCCACTGACGATGATCGCCAAGATAGCTCTGGAGCAGAACCCCTCCACCCGCTGGGTGGCGATCATGCTGGGTAATTGAAGTAAACGATCACCGGCCGGAAGGGGATCTGGCGTGGTCGATGAGCGTGGCCCGGACGGGCCGCCTGCAACATGGCCCCATGAAGGAGTACAGATGAAACTGTTTCGCCCGGTGTTGTATGTATGTGGAATGCTGGCTTTCATCATGGCGGGGCTGCTGCTGGCCCCCGCGATTTTTGCCCTGCTCACCGACGACGCGGAGGCCAGCACCTTTTTTCTCTCCTCCGGTCTGGCCGCCGTGGCGGGGCTGCTGCTGATGCTGCCGGGGCTGGGCCACCGCTTCACGCTGACGGCGCGCCAGCTCTATCTGTTGACCAGCCTGAGCTGGCTTTCGCTCTCCTTTTATGGCGCTCTGCCGCTGATGCTGAGCCACCATCCTCTGCCCCTTGCCGATGCGGTGTTTGAGGCGGTCTCGGGGATCACCACCACCGGCTCGACCGTCATGTCGGAGCTTGCCTCCCTGCCGCACTCCATCCTGCTGTGGCGCTCCATGTTGCAGTGGGTCGGAGGGCTTGGTGTGATCGGCATGGCGGTGTCGATTTTGCCCTTTTTGCAGGTGGGCGGGATGCGTCTGTTCCAGACCGAATCCTCCGACTGGTCGGAGAAGTCACTGCCCCGCTTCCATGAGATGGCCCGTGCGCTGCTGCTGGTCTACCTGGGGATAACTCTGGCCTGCGCGCTCGCCTATCTGGCCGCCGGCATGACGTTGTTCGATGCGATCAACCATGCCATGACCACCGTCTCCACCGGCGGCTACGCCACCGACGACAGCTCCATGGGGCGTTTCAGCGATACCATTTTATGGATTGCGGTGGTGTTCATGCTGATCGGCGGGATGCCGTTCATGCTCTACATCCGCTTTTTGAGTCAGCGCAAACTGGAGGTGTTGAAGGATCAGCAGGCGCTGGGGTTTCTGCTGGTGGTGGCAGGGCTGGTGGCCGTTCTGAGTGTGCAGCAGCTGCTCACCTCCGAGCGGGAACCGTTTGCGATCCTGACCCACGCCGCTTTCAATATCGTCTCGGTGATCACCACCACCGGCTACGCCTCGACCGACTACACTCTGTGGGGCTATTTCAGTATTGCCTTTTTCTTTCTGGTGACGTTCATCGGCGGCTGTTCCGGCTCGACCAGCGGCGGGATGAAGATTTTTCGATTTCAGCTCTCTTGGCTGTTTATGCGCGATCAGATGAATAAACTGGTCCATCCGCGCGGGATCTTTTCCATCCGCTACAACGGCAAGACGGTATCGGACGATATCATGGTGTCGGCGGTGGCGTTCTCTTTTCTGTTTTTCCTGGTGCTGGCATTCACCACCCTGGCCCTGGCCGCCACGGGGTTGGATTTCGTAACCGCCCTCAGTGGTGCCGCGACGGCACTGACCAACGTGGGCCCCGGTCTGGGGGAGATGATCGGCCCGGCGGGCAACTTTGCGGCGGTACCGGAGAGTGGCAAGTGGATTCTCGGCTTTGCCATGATACTGGGGCGGCTCGAGCTGTTGACCGTAATGGTGTTGCTGACCCCGGTGTTCTGGCGCGGCTAGAGGCCAGCCCGGCGCGATTTTCTTTTTACTGAATCTCGACCGTGTTCCAGCGCCCGCCTCCTTCCGTCACCATCGGCCAGGGGGAGGTGGGTGTTATCCATAGTTGTTGCGCTGATGAGATGAGAGGTGGAGATGCTGCTTCCTGTGCTGGCCATTCTGGGCGGTTTTGTGTTGTTGGTCTGGAGTGCCGATCGCTTCGTCGAGGGGGCGGCGGCAACGGCGAGACATGCCGGAATGCCCTCGCTGCTGATCGGGATGGTGATCGTGGGGTTTGGCACTTCAGCCCCGGAAATGGTGGTTTCGGCATTCGCCGCGCTGGATGACAACCCGGATCTGGCGCTGGGTAACGCCCTGGGTTCCAATATCGTCAACAGCGGGCTGATTCTGGGGGTGACGGCACTGGTCGTGCCCATTGCGGTGCATTCCAAAATTGTGCGCAACGAGCTGCCGCTGCTGTTTGTCATCGGTCTGGCGCTGGGGGCGCTGCTCTGGGATGGAAGCCTGGGACGGGGGGAGTCCCTGCTGCTGCTGGCGGGCTTTTTTGCTCTGATCGGTTGGAGCATCCACAGCGCGCTGCGTGGGCGTGGCGATCCCTTGGAGCAGGAAACCGAGCAGGAGTTGGTGGCCCATGCAATGTCGCTGGGAAGAGCCCTGTTCTGGCTGGCGCTGGGGCTTGCGCTATTGCTGGCCAGCTCACGCATTCTGGTGTGGGGGTCCGTGGCCATCGCCCAGGCGCTGGGGGTGAGCGATCTGGTGATCGGCTTGACCATCGTTGCGCTGGGAACCTCCCTACCCGAGTTGGCCGCATCGGTGATGGCGGCCAAAAAGGGGGAGCATGATATCGCCATCGGTAACGTGGTCGGCTCCAACATGTTCAACCTGCTGGCGGTGGTGGGGATCGCCGGCACCATCGCGCCGATGGCCACGGTGGCGCCCGATGTGATCAGCCGGGACTGGCCGGTGATGATGGCGATGACCGTGGCGCTGTTTATCATGGCGAGGGGGAACGGTAGAATTGGCCGCCTCGAGGGTACGGGACTGTTATTGGCCTATGCGGGTTACAACGCCTGGCTCCTTGTCACCGTGTTGTAACCGACTCCATAGCGGCGGGTGTTGTTTCGTTGAAGAAATTGGTGGCCTTCGCACTCCTGTTTTTGCTGCTCAGCGCAGCCGTGCCCTTCGCCATCCAGCGTGAACTGGGCGGACAGTGGCCGCCGCTGGATGGGCGCTTGCTCTCTCCCGTTGCGCTCATCTCTTGTCTGGCACTGCTGCTGGTTTATTTCAGCGCCGACGGATTGCGGCTCTACTACCTGCTCCGGGCTCAGGGGCAGCGGCTCCCGGCCCGGCAGATGGCCCGTCTGGTCTTTATCAACATCCTCTTCTCCAACCTCACCCCGATGGCCACTGGCGGCGGGTTTGCCCAGATCGGCTACCTGCGTACCCAAGGGGTGCATCTGGGGGCGGCGACCGCCGCGACCACGCTGCGCACGTTGCTGGCCAGCCTGATGATCTTCCTGCCGACCCCCTTTCTGCTCGGGTGCATGCGCTCCCTGCAGGAAAACCCGATGCTGGCTGGCTGGTCGGGCTATCTTGCCGTTTTTGCCGGGCTCTATGCCGGATTTTTCCTCCTGACGCTCACCCGGCCGCGCTGGCTGATGGCGATCGGAACGGCCGTGTTGCGAGGGTTGCGGGCCGGCGGGGTGATCGGGGAGGAGCGGCTGCGCCACTGGCGTTTCGCCCTCTATCGGGAGTTGCTCCGTTTTGCTGCGGCACTGGGGGCCTCCTTCGAGGGGCCCCGGCGGGATCTGGCGTTGTCGCTGCTGTTTACGCTGCTGTTTCTGCTGAGCCTGTTCTCCTTTCCCGCTCTGCTGTTTTGGTTACTGGGCTACTCGGTCGACTATCTGTCAGTGGTTGGCCTGATGGTGGTGACCACCTTTGCGATGTATTTTGCACCCACGCCCGGTGCCGCCGGCATGGCCGAGGGGGTGTTCGCGCTGCTGTTTGCGGGGGTGGCGCCGGCGGCCGATCTACTGCTGGTGTTGATCGCCTGGCGCGTCCTGACCATCTATCTGGGGATGTTGATCGGTGTGCCGGTCACCCTGCGGCTGTTACTTAAGCGGGGACAAAAAGCATGAGGCGGGTGGTTCGCAGCCGATGGTTTTTCACGCTCAATGTGGTGCTGGTGGTGGTACTGGTGACCTACCAGCTCTATCTCAATTTTTTCGAGCAGGATTTTACCGCGGTACATGCCGAGCAGGTCGAGCGGATAGAGGCGGTGCTGGCGGAGCGTGAGCGCTACCGTTTTGCCGTGGTGGGCAATATCAATAATTCGGTGGGCATTTTCGAGCGCAAGATCATCCCCATGCTCAACCGCAGCGGTGTCGATTTCGTGATCTCGGCCGGCAATGCGGTCAACAGCGGCGGTGAGGACAAGTATCGCGCCCTGCATCGCACGCTGGGTAATCTGCAGATCCCCTATCTGCTCACCTTCGGCGAGAATGAGCACAGCCGGCTGGGGTCATTTCGTTTCTACGATCACTACGGGCCCTACCTGTTCTCCTTCGCGGCCGGTGGCACCCGGTTCATTTTCCTAGACAGCACAGGCAAGACCGATTATCAGTGGCAGTCGCGCTGGCTGGAAGAGGAGTTGGCCGGCCGGGGGGAAGCACATCGGTTCGTGTTCAGCGCCCATCCACTCAAAGAGGTGAAACGGGAGGGGCTGCTCAAGCTGGACGATGACTATCTGCTGCCCGATGGCGTCCGTGCCCGGCTCGCCTCGCTCATCGAGGCGGGGGGGGTGGACGCGGTGTTCTCGGCGGGATTGCCCCTCTATTCGGAGCAGTCGCAGGGCGATACGCGCTATGTCGTCACCGGCGGCGCGGGCGGGTTGGTGCTCAACAGTGAGCGCAGCTATCACCACTATGTGGAGGTAGCGGTGGAGGGCGAGCAGGTGATGATCACACCGATCCGGCTCGATATCGGGCAGGACCCCCTGTGGCGCACCCTGGAGAGTGGCTGGTTCTTCCTGCACTCGCTCTTTTACGTCGGCTATCTCAATTTTATCCTGCTGCTGAGCCTGTTGATCGCCTTCACCCGCTGGGTGCATGCGCGGGTGTTTGCCGAGCGCGATTACTACCCGGAGTTCGACATCGATCCTCTGGCCCACCAGCAACGGCGGTTGAGGGTGGCGATGTTCACCAATAACTATCTGCCGTTCATCGGTGGGGTACCCATCTCCATCGAGCGGCTGTGCCGGGTACTGAAACGGCACGGCCACACACTGCTGGTGGTCGCGCCGCGCTACCGAAAAGAGAGTGAGGCGGATGGCGATGAGCTGCGCGTGGGCAGCGTGCAACTGCCCAGTTGCGGCAAGGCATTTCGTCTGGCCAATATCGTTTCGCCCCGGCTCTACCGCAGGGTGATGGCGTTCCGGCCCGATATCATTCATGCCCATCATCCCTTCTGGCTTGGTGGTGTTGGCCTGTGGCTGGGGCGGCTGTTACGGGTTCCGGTGGTTTACACCTACCACACCCGGCTGGAGCATTACGCGCACTATGTCCCGCTGCCCGGCCCCCTGTTCCGCAATCTGATCTCCCACGCCCTGGTGAAGCGGTTTGCCAACGGCTGTGATGCGGTGGTCGTTCCCACGCAGGCGGCAGAGGAGTACCTGCGCATCATCGGTGTGAAACGCCCGATCTTCGTACTGCCCACCGGCATCGAATATGAGCGTTTCCAGGCGGTACCCGAACAAGCGGTGACCGCTCTGCGCCAGCGCCTGGGTATTGGCGACAAAAAAGTGCTGATCACCATCTCGCGGCTGAGCAGGGAAAAGAACATCGACTTTCTGTTGGAGGCCGTGAGTGAACTGGTGTCACGCAACCCGGCTCCCTTCACCCTGTTGATCATCGGTGACGGTGAGGAGCGCCAGCGGCTGCACACGCGGATCGAACAGCTCGGTCTCGGCGGCCATGTTCAACTGCTGGGCGCGGTCCCCCCCGCGGAGATACCGCTCTACTGCCGGCTGGGGGATCTGTTCGTGTTTGCTTCCCGCTCGGAAACCCAAGGGATGGTGATTCTGGAGGCGATGGCGGCGGGGTTGCCGGCGGTGGTGGTGCGGGCCAGCGGCATCGACGACATGGTGCACGATGGCGAGAATGGCTTCAAAACACTGCCCATCCGGTCCCGCTGGGTGAGCTGTGTGGAGCGGTTACTGGCGGATGATCCCTTGCGCCGGCGGTTGGGCGAGAACGCCAGAGCGTTTGCCAGCGGTTACGATCTCGACCCCTTCGGCTGCCAGATGGAACATATCTATGGCCATGTGCTGGCCGTGCGGGAGAAGGAGAAAGCGGGACGGGCCCCGGATGGTTGAGCCCGCTCGGGCCCCGTGTAGCCCCCGCTGGCCCGCCCGCTCGACTCAGCGGGTGGCCAGAATATCGTGGCAGCGCCTGGTCGAGGTGCAAACGAAGTCACTGAAACCGTGCGCGCGCAGGGTCGCCTGCAACAGCTGCGGCTGGCTCCAACGGGGGTTGACCTCGTAAAAAACGGCCCGTGTCCGGTTCAGTACGCCGGCGGCGGCCAGCGCCTCGAACACCACCCCCTCATGGCCCTCCACATCCACTTTGATGATCAGATCGGTTGTTGCGGGCAGGCAGGATGCCAGCAGGTCGGGCCCGATGGTGGTAATGGTTTCAGTGACCCGAAACCAGCGCGGCAGTTTACGCAGTGACGCCGCACCGCTATGCCAGGGCTTCTTCAGGATATGGGTGCTGCCTGATTCGAGAGAAATGGCCGCCTGCACGGGGTGAACCCTGTCGGCTACCTTGTTGATCGCGATATTGCTCTTTAGCAGTGAAAAGGTATGGGCGACCGGCTCGAAGGCGACGGCCTGCAGGCAGTTGATGTTCTGACCGGCGAGGATGGAGTAGAGCCCCTGGTTTGCGCCGATGTCGACAAAGGCAAAGGGGCGGTACTGGTGGCGGAGATAGTCCACCAGCAGTCTATCGTAAGACCCCTGGCTGCAGAAGTGAAAGGTAACGTCCAGCCAGTTTTTGCGTAACAGAACGCCATACTCGGAGCGCACAAAGCCGGTGGGTGGCCGGGTGCCGTGGGCGAGTGCGCCAGCCGAGCGGCGATCTGGAGCAAAGTCTGATAACCCCAACGATTCAGGCATAAACAGTCCCCCTTGCTGACCCCGCCAGCGTAGCGTGGAACTGTTACAAGCTGAATAATCGGGGCGGTTAGCCGATCAGCGCTTCGGCCAGCCGCTGGTAGCTGCGCAACCGGTGTTGATAGTCGTGGGTTACGGTTACGATGCCGACCTCGTCGGTCTGATAGCGGCCGGCCACCCGGGTGATCTCCTCGGCACACTGATCGGCGCTACCCAACACCATGGAGTTGAGCACGGCGTCATAAAAGGCGCGATCCGACGGAGACAGCTGCTGTTTCAGTGTCGTTATCTCCGCCGGGTTTTTGACCACCTCCCGGGCGCCGTGGCGAAACGCCATCACCTTCCAGTACACCGCCGGCCCGGCCAGATACTCCGCCTCTGCGCGGTCGTCGGCACAGAGGGCGGCCACGGCGATGCTGGCCTGGGGTTCACCCGCGTGGCCAGCTTCCCGCCACGCCTGTTTGTATGCGCTGATGACGCTGGGGGGGGCAGGCTCCGGGCTGATGAACAGCGCCAGACACATCTTCATGCCGACCTGACCGGCCAACCCGGCGCTGCCGCCGCTGGAGCCCAGCATCCAGGTTTCCGGGATGGCGGGCTCGCCGGGCATCACCTGCAGATTGCGATAGGGGTGGTCCTCCGGCAGCGTGCGGTGCAGCAGATTCTGCAACAGCCAGGCCTGCTCGGCGTAGTTTTCCAACCCCGGCTGGGCGGGGTAGGCCAGCGCATGGGATGCCAGCGCATCACCGCCCGGGGCGCGACCGATCCCCAGGTCGATACGGCCAGGGAAGAGCGTCTCCAACATGCTGAACTGCTCGGCCACCTTGTAGGGGCTGTAGTGGGTCAGCATGACACCCCCGCTGCCGACGCGGATCTGCTCGGTGGCCCCGGCGATGCGGCCAATCAGGATCTCCGGGCAGGGGCCGGCGAAGTTGATGCTGTTGTGGTGCTCGGCCAGCCAGTAGCGGTGATAGCCCAGCCGGTCACAGGCACGGGCCAATTCGATCGACAAGCTCACGGGGGAGACGCCAGCGGGCAGGCCCTGTACGGGGGATTGGTCGACAACGGTCAATGCTAGGCTCATGGAGGGTCCTGAAGTTAGGGGCCGGGAGCTGTAGCGGGCTCCAGCGCTCGTTGTATTTCAACTCGTTAGCGGGCTTGGCAGCACGCTGCCAGGCTGACATAGTGACGGCCTGAGTCCCGAATCATGGTTGGAGCAAGCCGAGGCGGAGTGTGTGGCATCACCGACCCGGCGGCAAAAATAGCCTCACAACCGCTCAATATAGGCGCCCAGAGATATTTATCTACCCGCGAGACGGGAAGGTGTGATTTCGTTTTTGAGAGTTACCCAATGAACTATCAGGATCTGTACTACTTCATCAAGGTGGTCGAAAAGGGCAGTCTGGTGGCAGCCGCGCGCTATCTGGATATTCCCACCTCCACGCTCTCCCGCCGGCTGCAGGCGTTCGAGCAGGACCTGGGCTACAAACTGGTCCACCGCAGCTCAAAGAAGTTTGGCCTGACCGAGTCTGGCCAGCGGTTCTACAACAGCCTCTCGAACGTGGTCAGCGAGCTGGAGCGGCGCAGCGAAGATGTGAACAGCGAACTCTCCTCCATGTCGGGCGATATCAAGATCACCGCGCCGCTGTCCGTGGGGCACCACTACGTGAAAACGTGGGTGTTCGAGTTCATGGAGATCAATCCCCGCATCAGTGTGGAGATGTTCCTCAGTAACGAGAACGTGGATCTGGTCAAGAACAGCATCGATATCGCCTTCCGGCTGGGCAAGGTAACCCTGAACGATTGGGTGATGCGGCCCCTGTTCAGCACCGAGATGGTGGTGGTGGCCACACCGGAACTGCTGCGCCGCTACCCGACGCCACAGCGGCCGGAAGAGTTGCGCCAGCTGCCGCTGGTGGTACTGAAACGGTCCCCCTTCTGGCGTTTTCACGCCCCGGAGGGCCACGCCATCACCTTCACCCCCCATGCGCACCTGCGCACCGATGAGGTCGGATTCGCGGTTGATGCCCTGAAAAAAAACCTGGGCGCGTGCTGTCTGCCCCGCTACGTGGTGGCGGCGGAGCTGGAGCGGGGGGAGCTGATACAGCTGCTGCCGCAGTGGCCCATGGAGGGACGCACCATGCACATGCTTTACCCGCATCGGGACAGCCTGCCGGTGAAAACCCGCGCCTTCATCGAGTTTGTCATGGACAAGGTGGAGCGGAGGAAAATAGAAGGCCCCGAGCGGTGATTTTCCTTTTCGCTCCATGGCGCAACCGGGCGGGGGAAAAGGAGCGGGAGTTGGGTATAGGCCATCGCCCCCGGTTCAGCTCACAGCATACTGGTTATTCCGATTGGACCTGTTAGAAGCCCAAAAACGGATATGCCAATTACCAAGCGTTTATGTTCTTCAATGAACTTGAACACCGATTCCAAAAAAGCCTTTTCTGAGAGCATAAGAAAAGAGGTAATAATAAACAGGTTGGTCAGCGAAAGAGCCCACCAGCGGAAGTGGTCGATCCCCAACGGATACAAAACCAATGGTGAGAAGCACGAGGCCAATAGCAAGGCTGTTTTAAGGTCAAAATAAGGTTTATTGGATTTTGCAAACCGATACAGCAAATAAAAAAATGGAGCCATGAAGAAAATAAATGCGGCGTAGTCGTCCATTTTCTTCCAGGTGAATCCTTCGGTTAGCGATAGAGTGATATTTTCTTGCAGAGAGGTGTTGTGGATCACTGCCAACGAGTTCTCATGGACCCTCCCGCCATACTCTGACCTTAGCCGATCCAGGTGCAGGTCAAGCGGAAGGTGGGTATACGAGCCATGGGTGGATACCAGATAGGTAACAACCAGAACCACGGCAAAGGAAGCCAGCTTGATGGGTAATCGCTTGAGTGCCGGGCTCCCATGGAACCAAAACAGAAAAACCATCGGCGCAACAATAACAAAGGCTGCCTCATGGATAAACGTAGCCACCAAAAGAAGCAGGGTGAGCAAGATGGGCAGGAAAAATTCTGACCGCATCGAAAGCTTATGAATCAAAACCAAAGCCGCAATAGCTATACAATAGATTGCAATATCAAACCGGCCCACATCTATGGCAAAATGTTGTATCGTCGCCGGGGAGGTTATGGCCAAGAGAGCAAATAAAAAAGCACCCGCTCTTTCTCGGTTGTTGGCCCAATGAGACGAAAAAAGGTAGCACAGCAGGGCGGCAAGCAGAGTGAAAACCGCATAAGAAAAATAGGTGACGGCTTTGTATGTGGTTTTATCCAACACCCAGGAGAAAACCTGGCCAACCAACCCCCGCTTGACAAATCCGTCCGCATAGTCGAACAGATAGTGGGTATAGATCCAGTCGCTAACATAACTGTTGCCGTGAAGAAAAAAACCGGGGCTGGATCTGAACCAGGCGATAAGCGCCAAAACCGTGGCGGTCACTACCACCGCCCTCGAGCTTGCCCCTCTGGCAACCCGTTCACTATCAAGTTGAAACATCACCTCATCCCTTTTGCGTAGCGCACAAAGCGGCCCCGTTTTATAACAAACCCCTCATCGGCCAGATCGAGCATGGGATGATCTCCCGGGGTATCTCCGTAGGCGTAACATCTGCGGATATCCAGATTTTGAAAGGTTTTTTTGATTCGATCGGCTTTTGCTACGCCATGGCAGTTATTGCCTTCCAGCCCTCCCGTAACCCTGTGATCGGGGCATTGAGCCAAAGCAGTAGCCAGCACGCGCTCGAAACCTTCCTTCTTCGCCCAGTGGGTCAAATAAACTTCCAACGACGCACTCACCAGCACACACTGATGCCCCTGCGCCTGATGCCAGCGCAGCCGCTCCATTCCTTCGGGGCGCAGCAGGGTTGGAATCACCTCTTCACTAAACCGCTTGCCCAACTCATACAGCTCATCGATGGGATAACCGGCGAGGTACTGCTTAAGGACGATCTGCTTGGCGACATCATTGCGAATGAGCCTGGCGAAGTAGGCCAGCAGCACCGGGCTCAGCAGCACCAGCTTGGCGTAATACCAGGGGGTGCCGACGACGAATTTGATAAACGGCATCAGGGTATCCCCCGTGGTCAGGGTGCCGTCGAAATCAAAAAAAGCGACGCTCTTGGCTGCCTGATTTTCTGCCGGCTCGGTCATAGTGATAACCGCTTAAAAATCGCTTCCGGAATATGCTTGATGATCAGCATAATTCCCCACCAGAACCACGGCAGGTAGACCTCGCCCTTGCCCTTCTGCATCGCCTTGATAATACCTGCCGCTATTTGCTCCGGCTTCGTCCAGAGAAGGCCAGACTTATCGAACTCTGCGGTCATCGGAGTATCCACAAAGCCCGGTTTGATTGTGACCACGTCCACATTCGATTTGGCCAAGCGGTTGCGCAGGCCCTGCGCAAACAGGGAGACCATGCCTTTCGCCGCGCCGTAGAGATAATTGCTCTGGCGGCCCCGGTCCCCGGCGACCGAGCTGATCACCGCGATCACCCCCCTGCCTTGTGGTTCCAGTCGGTTAGCCAGAAGGGTCAACAGGCTGAGTACGCTCAGAGCGTTGGTTTCGATCTCCCGGCGCATGGTGGCGACCTCTTGCTGGCACGCCTGCTGATCCGGCAGCGTACCGTGGGCGATCAGCACCCCGTCCACCCCCCCCAGGAACGCCTCAGCGGCAGCAATCAACGCTTCGTGCCGGCTACTGTCGGTGAGATCGGCGGCAGTACCATCAACCCGCTGGTTACTACCGGCCCTTACTTTCAAGTCAGCCAGCATCGCCTCCAGCTTGTGTGGGTTGCGACCGATGCAGTAGAGCGACGCTCCCTGGGCGATCAGTTGGCGGGCGGTCTGCTCGGCGATGGTGGAGGTGGCGCCGAAAATGATGACACGTTTGAGGGCGTTCATTGGGTTACACGCTGCCAGAATCTTGAGGAAAAGTTGGGGTCGATATACTCGCTAAAGGCTTGCCACTGCGGGTATCCTGATCGGAACAGTGAGGCGGGCATACGAGCATCCTTGCCGGGGTACAGGGCACCCCCGGCCTCTTTTACGATGCTGTCCAGCGCAGCCAACAGCCGCAGCGTCTTGTCACCCCGGTTCGGGAAGTCCAACGCCAGGGTCGTGCCGGGGCGCGCAAAGGAGAGCATCCCAAGCGAAGGTTTGTTACCAAAGGTTTTGAGCACCGCAAGAAAGGAACCCTCGCCGTGGCTGGCAATGGTATCCAGTAATGCGGCTATGGCCAGTTCCGCCGGCTCCGGGGGGATCACGCACTGATATTGGTAAAACCCTTTGCGCCCGTAGATCCGATTCCAGTCCTGAATGGCATCCAGCGGGTAAAAATAGGGCAGATAATGGGTCAGGGCACCTTGCGGTTTTATGGGTTGGCGGTAATAGAGGGCATTGAAACCCCTTAGGCTCAGGCGATTGACCAGCGAGAAAGGTGGATCAAACGGCACCCGCTTTCCACCCGTTTTGAAGGCCGGGAGGTCGGTTTGAGCGGCGGCGTGTTGGCCCGACAGCAGAATACCCCGACCTCGGGCCCTTCCCCTGGCCAGGCAATCGATCCAGGCCACGGTGTAAGGCCAGTGGGCTTCCGCTTCGCGGTTCAGCAGCCAGAACGCCTCCAGATTGGCAAACCGCTGCGACTGAACCCACATCCAGGGATTCTGGATCGGCATCAGCTGGATCTCGGCCCAACGCATCAACCCTGTCAGCCCCAGGCCGCCAACCGTGGCCCGAAACCACTCTTGATTTTGATCGGGACCGCACTCGATGACACGGCCGTCGCTGCGCCAAAGCTCGAGGGCCCGAACATGATGACCGAAGCTGCCCACCTCATGGTGGTTTTTGCCATGCACGTCGTTGGCGATGGCGCCCCCCACCGTAGCCAGCCGCGTGCCGGGGGTGCTGGCCAGAAACCAGCCATGGGGCACGACAAGGGCCAGGATCTCTCCCAGTGTCACCCCCGCCTCACAGCGGATGATCCCCTGAACCGGATCGAAAGCGATAAACCGATCCAGGCTGCGGGTCAACAGCAGGGAGCCGCGCTCGCTCAGGCAGACATCGCCGTAACTGCGCCCGTTGCCGTAGGCCAGCAGAGGGCGCGGTAAGCGATCGGGAGGGGCTTCCCAGCGGTGACTGAGGCGGTGGATGGCCCGGGGCTCGACGCGCGGCAACCGGTTCCAGGATAGCGGCGCACTCATGCGATCGTACTCTCCAGACGTTCACCGTGGCGGCTCTTGAGCAACGCAATCAGCCCCAGGCAAACGGCAAACCAGAGGGTTGCCAGGCGAATGAACACCGTGGCGGCCACGGCGGCGGGCGTTGTCATGCCCTGCAAAACCAGCAGGGAGATCATCACCGCTTCGGCACCGCCCAGGCCGCCCGGTAAAAAACTCAACGCCCCGGCCAGCATGGAGAGCGCATAAACGAACACGGCAAAGGTGAACGAAATGTCTGCCCCCAGCCAGCTCAGCACCCAATAGAACGCCAGCGCCTCGGCTCCCCAGGCGGCCACGCTGAGCAGCGTGGCCATCGCCACCAGGGCCGGACTATGGCAACGGCGGGCAGCGCCCAGCATGTTCATGCCATGGGCCACAAACGCCATCAACTTGCCATCCCGCTGCGCCGCCCAGCCATACAGCCGGTCGAGCACTGTCTGGCTGGAGAGGCCAACGAGCACCAGCAAAATGGCCACCCCACCGGCCAGAACCAGGCCCCACGCCTGAGGGTAGTGTGACAGCCCCACCAGGGCCAGCAGAACGACCGCCAGCAGATCGGACAAGCGCTCACTCACGAAAGCGGCAAGGGTTGTCGGAAAAGGCACGTCGCGCTGTTTGAGCAGCACCCCACGGAAGGCCTCCCCCGCCTTGCCAGGGGTGGTGGTCAGGGCAAAGCCGCTCAGATAGATCCGCAGGCTGGGTCGCCATTTTACCGGATGGCCCAACCGGGCGAGATAGAGCTGCCAACGGGCAAAGCGCAGCCCGTAGTTCAGCAGCGACATCGCCAGCGCGATGAGGGTGCCAGATAGGCCGATACGCGCAAAGGCCGCGACAACCTCCTGCCAGCCACCCCAGAGGGAAAAAACCAGGTAGCCGGCGGTCGCAGCGACGATAGAGAATATCAGCGCCTTGAGCCGCCACCCCTGCAGATGGTTGACCGCCGCGCTCATGCCAGAACCCAAAAGGTGGTGCCGGCCCATCCGATCACGGTGAGGAGGAGGTGACGGTCCTGCAGCAGATCCTTTGCGGTGTCGTTCCCCCTGGCGCGACCGTGTAACAGAAACAGATAGCGGAAAATGCCATACACCACGAAGGGCAGAGTGTAGATCAACCGATTACTGCCATGGATGGCGACCGTTTGCGGCGCGACGGTGTACAGGCCGTAGGCGATGATGGTGCAGGCCGCCGTTATGGCAATGAATTGTTCCAGCATTTGCGGGTCGTAGTCGTCCAGCACCCGCCGGGTGAGGGCGCTGTTGGCCTCCTCCGTTGCCTCCAGCATGAGCAGTTCCGCCCGGCGCTTGGCAAAGCCGAGAAACAGCGTCACCATCAACCCGCACAGCAGTAGCCAAGGGGAGGGTTCGATGCCAAGGCCCACCGTGCCTGCCAAAATGCGCAGCATGAAGCCGGCCGAGATCAGAAACACGTCGATGATCACCAGATGCTTCAGCCGCCACGAATAGAAGATATTGATAGTAAAATAGGCCAGCACGCACAGGGTGACCCACTGGCTGACCAGCAGAGAGAGTAGAACCGACCCCACCACCAGCAGGCCCAGCAGTCCTTTGGCGGTCCTCATCGAGAGCTCACCGCTGGCCAGAGGGCGATGGCACTTCACGGGGTGCGCCCGGTCCGCCTCGATATCCAGCATATCATTCAACACATAGACGGCACTGGCCATGCAGCAAAACGCCAGCAGGGCGAGCAGCGCTTCGCCCAGCGTGGTCAGATCCCACTGATGGGCAAACAGGGGGCCCAGCAGGACAAAGCCGTTTTTCAGGTACTGGTGGGGCCGCAGCAGCTTAAGAATCGATCGCATTGGGGATGCTTCCACGCGCGCTGGAGAAGAGAGCTAAAAGAGCGGCCCCATCATACCCAAAGGGGGACCCTATCGAAACAGTTTGGCGGCCGCCTGCGAGCGTTGCCGGGTAGGGAGCCCCAACCCCTTCCGCTCCGGCTCGGCCTGTTCCTGGCGACCATTCTTGGGTAGTATCAGCGGCGCCTGCGATCTGTTTGGAACTGAGTGAATGAAATACCTGGTAACCGGTGCCGCCGGCTTCATCGGCATGTATACGAGCAAACGGCTGTTGGCGGCCGGCCATGAGGTGGTGGGGCTGGACAATCTCAACAGCTACTACGAGCCGGCATTGAAACACTATCGTCTGGCACAACTGCAGCCCTACCCCAACTTCCGCTTTGTGAAGCTGGACCTGGCTGAGCGCGAGGGGATGGCCGCGCTGTTCAGGCGGGAACAGTTTCAACGGGTGATCCACCTGGGGGCGCAGGCTGGGGTGCGCCACTCACTGCAGGCGCCGTTTGACTATATCGATAGTAACCTCGTCGGCATGATGACGGTGCTGGAGGGGTGTCGCCACAACCGGGTCGAGCACCTCATCTACGCCTCATCCAGCTCGGTCTATGGCATGAACCCCAAGGTGCCGTTCAGCGAAAGTGACAACGTGGACCACCCCGTGTCGCTCTATGCGGCGACGAAAAAATCCAACGAGCTGATGGCCCACGCCTACGCCCATCTTTACACCCTCCCCACCACCGGCCTGCGTTTCTTTACCGTCTATGGCCCCGCCGGTCGGCCCGACATGGCGCCCTGGCTGTTCACCGAAGCGATTCTCCAGGGCAAGCCGATCAAGGTGTTCAACCACGGCAAGATGCAGCGTGATTTCACCTACATCGATGACATCGTGGAAGGGGTCTACCGCGTGCAGGATCTGATCCCGACCGAGCCGACCCCCTACCGCCTCTACAACATCGGCAACAACGATCCCATCGAGCTGAACGCCTTTATCGCGGCGATCGAACGCGCCTGCGGACGCAAGGCGGAGAGGATTCTCATGGCGATGCAACCGGGCGATGTGCCGCGTACCTATGCCGATACCCGGCAGCTCGAAGCGGCCGTCGGCTACAAGCCCGTCACCCCGATCGAGCAGGGGATGCAGGCGTTCGTGGAGTGGTTCAAACGGTACCGGTCGATCTGACCAACTCCGGCGATGCCATCAGGCCCCTGTCCGCCAGAGCGAGAGATCCGTCATCGAGGTGATCGAGGCCGAAAGTCACTCCGCGGGCGCGGCGTGAACTTGGCGGATCGGGATGAGGGCAACCGCTCGAGCACCCTACCCGGATCGGGCACGGGTGCGCCGCGCCGGCGGGCCACGCCAGTGGATCGGCGCACGGATTCAAGCCTTCTTGATCAGCCGGATCAGATATAACAACACAACGGCCCCAATGGTGGCCATGATTATCGAGCCCAGCAACCCCCCCGTCGTTATGCCCAATAGTCCGAATAAAAAGCCACCCAGTACGGAACCAACGATGCCCACAACGATATTGCCGAGGGGGCCAAAGCCGCCACCTCTAACAATGTTGCCGGCAAGCCAACCGACGACTGCGCCGATAACCAAAAAAATTATCAAGCCGATGATATCCATGCTGTCTCCAGTTTGACTGTTTGGCAAAGCGCCGCTTGGCACTATAGAGCATCCGCGCCGGTTCGACACGATCCGCTCGGAAAATAGTGGCACGGGGTTTGAGCCGATTTTCATCACGTGTCGTATCCCGGCCGGTGCCTATGATTTACCCCCCGTGGGAGCGAGGTTCACCTCGCGACCAACCCCCTCGTTCCCACGCTCCCGCGTGGGAGTGGATACGAATACCGACGGGGGTGTTCACAATCCGCGCAGGCACTCGGGCAGGCCGATCTCCATGGCGATGGGGCGGTGGTCGGAGAGGGTGCAGTCCAGCACGTTGGCGTGGCGCATCTCCAGGCTGGGGGTGATCAGGATGTGGTCCAACGCGCGGGTGGGTTTCCAGCTGGGGTAGGTGGGTAGTGCCTGCTCCGCCGATACCAGATCGAGCCCCTGCAGCGCGGGGCGGCTCAGCAGGTGCTCCAGTGGGTTATTCATGTCGCCCATCAAAACCACGTGGGGGTGGTGTTGGATCAACTCGCGGATGTAGCGCAGCTGCCGATCCTGAGTGCGGGCGCCCAGGGCCAGGTGGAGCACGATGATCAGCAGTGCGTTCTCACCGCGGCCCAGACGCACCATGATGGCGCCACGACCGGGAACCAGTCCCGGTAACGGGTGATCTTCCACCAGGCTGGGTTCAATTCGGCTGAGCACACCGTTGCTGTGTTGTGCCAGCTTGCCCAGGTTGCGGTTGCGCTGCTGGTACCAGTAGGGAAACTGCCCCGCGTGGGCGAGGTATTCCACCTGATTGACGAAGCCACTGCGCAGGCTGCCGCCATCCACCTCCTGCAGCGCCACCAGATCGTACTGGCGCAGCAGGCGGGCGATTTCGTCCAGGGTACGGTTGCGCTGCCGGTGGGGGAACAGATGTTGCCAGCTGCGGGTGACATAGTGGTGGTAGGCCCGGGTGCTGATCCCCACCTGGATGTTGAAGCTGAGCAGCTTCAGGCTGCTGCGGGGAGGGGGGGCGGCGCCAACGAGATCGGCGGCAAGGCCCGGCGGGTTGGCGCGATGCGGCTGGATTGGGGGTTGCTCCTGCATGAGGATCACATGGCCTGCTTGAATGAAAGAGTCTCGCTAGGCTATGCAATGGCGGGCGGCAGGTAAAGCCCATCGGCACAATAATCGGGGCGGTTCTCTGGACAGGGTTGGGGCAAGCCATTACTCTTCCTGCGACAAACGCAGCGGGGGCCGGTTGGCCCCCATTCCAGGGGAGGGGAGCCATGAGTCACGTGGAAATTCATCGGTCGCATCGGGTGGGCTGGCTGCGCGCGGCGGTGCTTGGGGCGAACGATGGCATCGTCTCCACCGCGAGTCTGATCATCGGCGTCGCGGCGGCCAGCACGACCCACGAGAGCATTATTTTGGCCGGGGTGGCGGGGCTGGTCGCTGGCGCCATGTCGATGGCGGCCGGTGAGTATATTTCGGTCAGTTCCCAGGCCGACACCGAGCGGGCGGACCTGCTTCTCGAGCAGAGGTCACTGGATGAAAACCTCGAGTTCGAAACCGAAGAGCTGGCGGATATCTACCGGAGCCGGGGGGTCGAGGCGGCGCTGGCGCGTCGGGTGGCTGAGCAGCTGATGGCGCATGACGCTCTCGAGGCCCACGCGCGGGATGAGATCGGTATTTCGGCCAACGGCGGCGCCCGACCGGTCCAGGCGGCCCTCTCCTCGGCGGCGACCTTTACCATCGGAGCGGCGCTGCCGCTGTTGGTGGCCTGGCTGGCGCCGATCGAGTCGCTGATCCTGTTGGTGGCGCTGTGTTCGCTGCTCTTTCTTGCCCTGCTGGGGGCCATCGCCGCGCGGGTCGGGGGGGCATCGATGCTGCTTGGGGCTGCCCGGGTCGTTTTTTGGGGCGGCCTGGCGATGGCCATCACGGCGGGGGTCGGCCGGGTGTTCGGCGTGGCGGCCTGAGCCGCTCCGCCATCAGGCCGGATGGGTGCTGGCTGCGCCGTCATCCTCACCGAGACGGGTGACCATCAGCTGATCCACCCGCAGGTTGTCGATGTCGATCGCCTCGAATTTGAAGCCGGCAAAGAGCACGAAGTCGGTGCGTTTGGGGATCCGTTTGAGGTGATAGATCAAAAACCCCGCCACGGTTTCATACTGGCTGTGGTTGGGGAACGCTTCGATATCCAGCCCCAGTACCCGTGCCAGGTCCACCAGCGGGGTGCTGCCATCCACCAGCCAGGAGTGCTCGTCGCGCTGCACGATCTGCTCGTCGCCGGCGCTGCCGATCAGATCCCCCATGAAGCTGGTCATCAGATCCTTGACCGTCAAGATGCCCACCACCAGGGCGTACTCGTTCAACACCACGGCGAACGGCTGGGCCGAGTTTTTGAAGGCGTTGAGCCCCTCCGACAGGGTCAGGGTGTCGGGCAGGTAGAGCAGATCGCGCTCGATCATGTCGGCGACGATGGTGGAGGGTTCCCCCTTGAGTACCTTGCGTAGAATCTCCTTGGATTCGACCGCCCCGACCACCCGGTCCAGTGAGCCATCGCAGACCAGAAACCAGTTGTGCGGGTGCTCGATGATCTTGGCGCTGATCGAGTCACTGCTCTCGTGCAGGTCAAAGTAGACGATATGCTCCCGGGTGGTCATGGCGCTGGGCAGGGTGCGGCCCTCCAACTCGAACACGTTGCCGATCAGGTGGTACTCCTGCTGCTGGATGCTGCCATGTTCGGCGCCGGCATCCATCATGGCGACGATATCGTCGGTGGTGACGATCTCCTCGCGCTGGGCGGGCAGGCGCAGCAGGCGCAGCAACAGATTGGTGATGCCGTTGAACAACACCACCAGCGGTGTCAGCAGCAGGGTCACCCAGCGCATGGGGTAGACCAGGCGCATCGCCAGGGCCTCGGGTAGAATCATGCCCAGACGCTTGGGGAGCAGGTCGGCAAACAGGATAAAGAGCGAGGTGATGGTGATGAAAGAGAGTACGACGCTCGCCCGCTCCAGCAGGGGGCCGCTGTAAAACAGCTGCAGGAACCGTTGCATATGGGGGGTCAGGCTCTGTTCACCCACCATGCCGCCCAGAATGGCGATGGCGTTCAGGGCGATCTGGATCATGGCGAAGAAGGCGCCGGGCTGCTGTTGCAGATCGAGCACGGCCGTCGCCCGTTCATCGCCCTCTTCGGCCAGCACACGCAGTTTGATCTTGCGCGCGGCGGCGATCGCTATCTCTGACATCGCAAACACGCCGCTGAACAGAATCAGCAGCAACAGCATGATCAAATCGCCAGGCATGGTGGGGCTCCGGTCGGGCGGTGCACAGTGGGTGGCTGGCCCCGTTGGCGGTGCGCCGAGCACACCGGGTGGACGCCGCGAGGGCCGACAGCGGCCCCATTATACAGAAGGAGGCGGCCATGTGCTGGCCTGGCGCCGGGGTCGTCTCGTGGGGGGCTGCACAGAACCGATGGCGCCGGCTTGGGTGCGCGCGCAGCGCCCGGCATGTAAAACTGCCGGTTCCATATTGACGTCGATCACATTACACTTTACCGCTTAAGGGGTGACGGGGCCCGGACTGGATAACGGGGAGATAACCCATTCGACCTATCTTCTCCGTTGAAGTCATCCAACGGGCGGTTTGCTGATCACGGGAGTCTGCGGGGTCAGCCGGTTAACATGTTGCGAAATCTATCGTCACCTTCTACCCCCATAGTATCTTTCATCAATCGGGATGGTGCTGTTCGCCATGAACGTTGGATGGGATCTACGCTTTGTTCAGTCTTTGGGTCGTTCGCTCAATGAGAGGTTGATTAAGATGAAGAAAAAGAAGAGCTTGCTGTCGCACACTTTCGGAGCCACTATCCTGCCGCTGGTGGCGGCGCTGCTGCTGGCGGGCTGCGGCAACAGTTCCTCCGATCAGGCGCAAGCCTCGGCTTCTGCGCCACCCCCACCGGAGGTGGGGGTGGTCGAGTTGCAGCCTCAGCGGGTGAATCTGTCGATCGAGTTGCCGGGGCGGACGGCGGCCTATCGCATCGCTGAGCTGCGCCCCCAGGTAACCGGCATCCTGCAGCAGCGGTTTTTCGAGCAGGGCGCGGCGGTGAAAGAGGGCGATGTGCTCTACCAGATCGATCCCAAGCGTTATCGGGCCGCCTACAACACCGCCAAGGCGGAGCTGGAGCGCGCCCAGGCCGAGTTGCGGCAGGCGCAGCGGGAGTGGTCACGCTCCTCCAAGCTGTTTGAAAAGAAAGCGGTCAGTGAGCGGCAGCGGGATGAGGCGCTCTCGGCGCTGGAATCCGCCCGCGCCAATGTCTCCCGCTCCGAGGCGATGGTGGAGACCGCCCGCATCGAGTTGGAGTATACCGATCTCAAGGCCCCCATCACGGGGCGCACCGGGCCGACCCTGTTCACGGAGGGGGCGCTGGTCACCGCCAACCAGGCGCAGCCACTGGCCCGGGTGGTGCAGCTCGATCCAATGTATGTGGATATCCAGTTGCCGGCAGAGAGGCTCAGAACGATCCGTGCCTCGCTGAGCAAAGGCGCCGCCATCGAGACCGGCTCGGAGCAGGCCGAAGTGGTCATGCTGCGTGAGGATGGCACCGTGTATCCCCACCGTGGTCGGGTCGACGTGACCGATGTGACGGTCAACCAGAGCACCAGCTCCGTCAGCCTGCGGGCGGTGTTCCCCAACCCGGAAGAGGATCTGCTGCCGGGAATGTATGTGCGCGTGCGCCTGATCGAGGAGGTTCGGGAGAGGGCCATTCTGGCGCCGCAGCAGGGGGTGAGTCGTACCCCCCAGGGAGAGGCCACCGCGCTGCTGCTCAACCCGGCGGGCGAGGTGGAGATCCGCCCGCTGCAAGCGACCCGCACCGTCGGTGCCTTCTGGCTGGTCGAGAAGGGACTCGAGCCGGGGGATCGCCTGATCGTTTCCGGTTCGCAAAAGGTGCGTCCCGGTGCCAAGGCCACGCCGGTGTCAGCCGATATTCCGCTGCGGCCGGTCGATGCCTGGCAGGCTGGCGGAGAAGGGGGGGCAAAAAAGAGCGCCTCTGAAGAGATCGGCGCAGCCAAAGAGGAGAGCACCGCACCATGATCAATTTCTTCATCTCGCGGCCGGTGTTTGCCTGGGTGCTGGCGATCGTCACCATGCTGGCCGGCGTCATGGCCATCTTTGTGTTGCCGGTGCAGCGCTACCCCACGGTGGCGCCCCCGGCGGTGGAGATCCAGGCGGATTATCCGGGCGCCTCGGCGGACACCGTCTCCAACACCGTGGTGCAGGTGATCGAGCAGGAGATGACCGGTCTCGATAACCTGCTCTACATGAGCTCGACGGCGGATTCCTCCGGCCACGCCACCGTTACCCTCACCTTTGCCGCCGGTGCCGACCCGGATATCGCCCAGGTTCAGGTGCAGAACAAGCTCAAACTGGCCGAACCGCGCCTGCCCGAGGTGGTGCGCCAGCAGGGGATCAGTGTGGAAAAGTCCAGCACCAGCTTTCTGATGGTGATGGCTTTCGTTTCCACCGACGGTCGCCTGAGCAAACAGGATCTGGCCGATTTCGTCAGCTCCGAGCTGGCCGAGCCGATCGGCCGCGTGACCGGGGTGGGCAGCGTGCAGGTGTTCGGTTCGGAATACGCGATGCGGATCTGGTTGGACCCTTCGGCGTTGAACAATTACGGCCTGACCGTTGCCGATGTCAGTGCAGCGATCGAGGCGCAAAATGCGCAGGTGACCGCTGGCCAGCTGGGCGGGCTGCCCGCGGTCAAGGGGCAGCAGCTCAACGCCACGGTCACCGCCCAGACCCTGCTCACCTCGCCGGAGGAGTTTCGGGATATTCTGCTCAAGAGTCTGCCGGACGGTTCCCGGGTGCGGCTGGGGGATGTGGCGCGCATCGGACTTGGCGGCGGCGCGGTCCATATCGACAGCTTTTATGATGGCGAGCCGGCGGCGGGTCTCGGCCTCAACCTGGCGCCCGGTGCCAACTCGCTGGCCGTGACCAATGAGGTGAAGGCGCGCCTGGAGGAGCTGCAACCCTATTTCCCCGAAGGGGTGGAGGTTCGTTACCCCTACCAGACCGCCCCCTTTGTGCAAGCCTCCATCGACGCGGTGGTGCAGACCATTATCGAGGCGATCGTGCTGGTGGTGCTGGTGATGCTGCTGTTCCTGCAGAGCTGGCGGGCCACGTTGATTCCGGCGATCGCCATCCCGGTGGTGCTGCTCGGTACCTTCGCGGTGATGGCGGTGTTCGGCTTCTCCATCAACATGCTCACCCTGTTCGGCATGGTGTTGGCGATCGGCCTGTTGGTGGATGACGCTATCGTGGTGGTGGAGAACGTCGAGCGCGTGATGCATGAGGAGGGGCTCGGCCCCATGGAGGCCACGCGCAAGTCGATGGGGCAGATCGCCAGCGCGCTGATCGGCATCGGGGTGGTGCTGTCCGCGGTGTTTATTCCCATGGCTTTCTTCCCCGGCTCCACCGGGGCGATCTATCGGCAGTTTTCCTTGAGTATCGCCGGGGCGATGGTGCTGTCGGTGCTGGTGGCCCTGATCGTCAGCCCCATGCTGTGTGGTCGGGTGCTGAAACCGAACCATGACAAGAAAACCGTGCTGCAGCGCCTGCTGGGCTGGTTCGAGGCAGGGCTGGGGAGTCTGACCCGGGGCTACGTTCGGTTGGTGGATCACACCGCGCGCCTGGCCTGGATCTATACCGGGGTGTTCCTCGCCATCGTGGCGCTGGTGGCGGTGCTCGTCACCCGGCTGCCCGGCGGTTTTCTGCCGGCGGAAGACCAGGGGTTCGTGGTGGTGCAGTATCAGCTGCCTCCCGGAGCGACCCAGGAGCGCACCATTGAGTCGATCAAGATCATCGAGGATTACTTCCTCGGTCAGGAGGAGGTCAACGGGATTTTCACCGTGGCCGGTTTCAGTTTCGCCGGGCGAGCCCAAAATGCGGGGCTGGCGTTTGTCAACCTCAAACCCTGGGGTGAGCGTGACCCCAACACCCAGAGCGTGGGCGCCCTGATCCAGAGGGCCAACCGAAGCCTTGCCGGCCTGGTGCGTGATGCACGGGTGTTTGCCTTCAACCTGCCGCCGATCCCGGAGCTGGGGCAGGCGCTGGGCTTTGAGCTGCGCCTGCAAGATCGTGGCGCGCTGGGTCACGAGGCGTTGATGGCGGCGCAGGGGCAGTTATTGCAGATGGCGGCGCAAAGCCCGGTGCTCACCCGGGTGCGTCCCAATGGGCTGGCTGACAACCCCCGCTATAAAATCGATATCGACTACGAAAAAGCCCAGGCGTTGGGCCTGTCGCTGCAGGAGATCAATCAGCTGTTGTCGGTGACCTGGGGCTCGCAGTATATCAACGACTTCCTGCACAAGGGGCGGGTCAAACGGGTTTACCTGCAGGGGGAGGCTCCATTCAGGATGAAGCCGGAGGACTTCGATCAGTGGTACCTGCGTACTGCCGACGGCACCATGACACCGCTGAGCGAAGTGACCGGCGGGCGCTGGGAATATGGCTCGCCGCGGCTGGAGCGGTTCAACGGCGTGCCCGCACGTCAGATTCAGGGTGAGCCGGCGCCGGGCTATAGTACCGGTGAGGCGATGGCCGAGGTGGAACGGTTGATCAGCCAGCTGCCCAACGGCGTGGCCGGCGCCTGGAGCGGTATGTCCTATCAGGAGCGTCAGGCGGGCGCCCAGGCGCCGCTGCTCTACGGGCTTTCCATCCTGGTGGTGTTTCTGGCCCTGGCCGCTCTCTATGAGAGCTGGACCATCCCGATTTCGGTCATGCTCGCGGTTCCCCTGGGTATTCTGGGGGCGGTACTGGCGGCCATGGTGCGCGGCCTGCCCAACGATGTCTTCTTCCAGGTGGGCATTCTCACCACCGTGGGGGTCACCGCCCGTAACGCCATTTTGTTGGTGGAGTTTGCCCGCTCGCTCGAGAACCAGGGCATGGCACTGATCGAGGCCACCAAGGAGGCGGCCCGGGTGCGGTTGCGCCCCATTTTGATGACCTCGGTGGCCTTTACCATGGGGGTGGTGCCGCTCGCTTTCGCCACCGGTGCCGGAGCCACCACCCGTATCGCCATCGGTACGGCGGTTCTCGGTGGCATGATCTCCGCGACGCTTCTGGCAACGGTGTTCATTCCGCTGTTCTATGTGGTGGTGCGCCGTATCACCGACTTTTTGAGCCGCCTATTCAGTCATGGCGCCCCGGTCGCCGTAACCCCTGAACATTCCGAAGGAGGTGCCACTGATGAGCGCTAGGATATGGCTTACCGCTGGAATCGCATTGACACTCGGGGGCTGCTCGCTGGCCCCGGATTTTCTGAAACCCGACACGCCGGTGGCGGAAAACTGGAGTTCCGACAAGCTGGCAGCGGACAAGGAGGTCGCCATCGATTGGTGGCGCGGCTTTGGTGACCCGGCGCTGGTGGCGCTGGTCGAGGAGTCCCTTAAAGCCAACAACGACCTGCAGCTGGCGGCGGCGCGGGTCGCCGAGGCGCGGGCGATGCTGACCGGCCGCCAGGCGGAGCGCTACCCCCTGCTGGAGGTCGAAGGTGGCGCCACCCGCCAGGGGCCGAGTGAGGAGGCGGTCAACGGCGGCAGCAACGATGGCCGCCCGTTCAATGATCTGCGGGTCGGCGGCGTGCTGTCCTACGAGCTGGATCTGTGGGGCCGACTCGCCAACGCCAGTGAAGCGGCGCGGGCCCGGCTGCTGGCCAGTGCCGCCAACCGGGAGACGATCCGGCTGGCGATCATCGGTGAGGTGGCCAACGGTTACTTCAACCTGCGCGCGCTGGACCGGCAGATCGAGATCACCGAGCGCACCATAAGCTCCCGCCGCGAGTCGGTCGATCTGCAGCGGGCTCGCTTCGAGGCGGGTGAGGTGGATGAGCTCACCCTGCGCCAGGCCGAGTCCGAGCTGGCGGCGGCGGAGGCGGAGCTGCCGATGCTGCAACAGCAGCGGGAGCGGCAGAACAACGCCCTGGCGGTGCTGTTGGGCCGGGATCCGCGCCAGATGCTGCAAGAGAATATCGCGGTGGCCAATCCGATCGACGCCATCCAGGCCCCGGCCAGCGTGCCCGCGGGTCGACCGGCGGATCTGATCATGCGTCGGCCCGACATCGCCGCCGCCGAGCAGGAGCTGGTGGCCACCAACGCCGAAATCGGTGTTGCCCGGGCCGCCTTCCTGCCCACCATCTCCTTCTCCGGCCTGCTGGGGCTACAGAGTGCCTCCGGCGGCAGTCTGTTCCAGGAGTCCGCCTCCAACTGGCAGTTGGGTGGGTCGCTGCTCGGCCCACTGCTGGACTTCGGCCGCAGCCAGTCGCTGCTCGATCAGGCCCAGGCGCGTCAGCGGCAGGCCCTGATCGGCTATCGTCAGACCGTGCAGACCGCCTTTCAGGAGGTGCTCGATGCCCTGGCAGGGCTGCAGGGTTCGGAGCAACGGCTGCAGGCGCAGGTGCGACAGGTAACGGCGTTGCAAAGCACCACACGACTGGCACGGATGCGGTTTGAGGGCGGTGTTTCCAGCTACCTGGAGGTGCTGGACGAGGAGCGGCGCCTGTTCGACACCGAGCTCAATCTGGTCCAGACCCAGCGCGACCGGTTGCAGTCTTCGGTCAATCTCTATCGCGCCCTGGGGGGCGGTTGGCAGGGCGAGCTATCGACCGATGCCACCACCGCGGCGGCCCCCACCTCGGAAGCGACCCCGCCCGAGCAGGGGATGCTGTGATGGCCGCCCCGCGGGGGCAGGAGGGGAGGGGATGAAGTCTTTCTTGAAGAACGGTTGGGTGCGCGCTCTGTTGGCCGTCGTACTCCTTGCCGGGGCCGGCTGGCTCTGGTGGTCGATGCAGCCGCAAGGGTTGCCCGAGGGGTTTGCCGCCGGCAATGGACGGGTGGAGGCGGTCGAAATCGACATCGCCACCAAGACCGGCGGGCGTGTGCTGCATATTTCGGCCGCCGAGGGTGACTTCGTCCACGCCGGCGAGGAGCTGGCGCAGATGGATACGGCGGTGCTGCAGGCCCAGCGCCGCGAGGCCCAGGCACGGCTGCAACAGGCGAAAATGGGGATCGAAACCGCCCAGAGTCAGGTGATCCAGCGGCAGGCGGAGCAGCAGGCCGCCGAGGCCCTGATCGCCCAGCGGCGGGCGGAGCTGGATGCGGCACAGCGGCGCCTGGCTCGCAGCCAGGAGTTGGCCCCCAAGGATGCCATTCCCATCTCCAAACTGGATGACGACCGTGCCGCCTTCGAGGCGGCCAGGGCAGCGGTTGCCGCCGCACGGGCGCAGGCGGCCGCCGCCCAGGCCGCCATCAGCCAGGCCAAATCCAACGTGATCGCTGCCCAGTCGACGGTGGCGGCGGTTCAGGCCACCATCGAGCGGATCCAGGCCGATATCGACGACAGTGTGTTGCAAGCCCCCCGCGACGGCCGCGTCCAGTATCGCGTCGCCGAGCCCGGCGAAGTGCTCCCACCGGGTGGGGTGGTGCTGAATATGGTCGATCTGGCCGATGTCTACATGACCTTCTTCCTGCCGACCGAGCAGGCCGGGCGGGTCGCGCTGGGGGGGCAGGCGCGGCTGGTGCTCGATGCCGCACCGCAATATGTCATCCCGGCGGAGATCTCCTTTGTGGCGGACGTGGCCCAGTTCACCCCCAAAACGGTGGAAACCGAAGAGGAGCGCCAGAAGCTGATGTTTCGCATCAAGGCGCGGATCGCCCCCGACCTGCTCAGGGAGCACCTGCACCAGGTCAAAACCGGCTTGCCCGGTATGGCCTATGTGCGGCTCGACCCACGGCTGGAATGGCCGCCTGAGCTGCAGACCAAGCTGACGGCGCCATGAGCGGGGCGACCGACGCGCCGCGGGAGGCCCGGCGGGCCGCCGCGCCGGTGCCGATCGCCCGTCTGCGCGAGGTGACCCTGCGCTACGGTCAGGTGAGCGCCCTCGAGCGGGTCAGTCTGGAGATTCCAGCCGGCTGCATGGCTGGCCTGATCGGCCCGGATGGGGTGGGTAAATCGAGCCTGCTGGCGCTGGTTTCGGGGGCGCGGGCGATTCAGGCGGGGCAGGTCGAGGTGCTCGGTGGCGCCATGGCGGATGCTCGCCATCGGCAGACGGTGGGGCCCCGGATCGCCTACATGCCCCAAGGGTTGGGCGGAAACCTCTACCCGACACTTTCGGTGGCGGAGAACCTGCAGTTCTTCGGTCGCCTGTTTGGTCAGGACGCCGCCGAGCGGGGCCGGCGCATCGAGCGCCTGACCACGGCCACCGGCCTGAACCCCTTCCTCGATCGCCCCGCCGGCCAGCTCTCCGGCGGCATGAAGCAGAAACTGGGCCTCTGCTGCGCCCTGATCCACGACCCCGACCTGCTCATTCTCGATGAACCCACCACCGGCGTCGACCCCCTGTCGCGGCGCCAGTTCTGGGAGCTGATCGCCACCATCCGCCGCTCCCGCCCCGGCATGAGCGTGCTGGTTGCCACCGCCTACATGGAGGAGGCGGCGCGGTTCGACTGGCTGGCGGCCATGGACGCCGGTCACGTGCTGGCCCACGACACCCCCGCCGCGCTGCTGCAGCAAACGGGAACGGAGTCGCTGGAGGCCGCCTTCATCCAGCTGCTGCCCGAGGAGAAGCGCCGGGGCTATCGGGCGGTGGAGATCCCGCCACGACCGGATGATGGTGAGGACACCGCAATCGAGGCGCGGGGGCTGACCCAGCGCTTTGGCGATTTCACCGCGGTCGATCATGTGAACCTGCGTATTGCGCGCGGAGAGATTTTCGGCTTCCTCGGCTCCAACGGCTGCGGCAAGACCACCACCATGAAGATGCTCACCGGCCTGCTCCCCCCCAGCGAGGGTGAGTCCTGGCTGTTCGGCCAGCAGGTGGACCCGCGCGATCTGGCCACGCGCAGCCGCGTCGGCTACATGTCGCAGTTCTTCTCCCTCTACACCGAGCTGACGGTACGGCAGAACCTGGAGCTGCACGCCCGCCTGTTCCGGGTGCCCGCCGCCGAGATCCCAAGCCGGGTGGCGGAGACGGTGCAGCGGTTCGATCTGGCCGCGGTGGTGGACAGCCTGCCGGGGCGGCTGCCGCTGGGGTTGCGACAGCGCCTTTCACTGGCGGTGGCGACCATCCACAAGCCCGAGATGTTGATTCTCGACGAGCCCACCTCGGGGGTCGATCCGGTGGCGCGGGACGCTTTCTGGCGCATCCTGGCGGAGCTGTCGCGCCGTGACGGGGTGACCATCTTCATCTCCACCCACTTCATGAATGAAGCCGAGCGCTGCGATCGGATCTCGCTGATGCACGCCGGCCAGATACTGGTGACCGATCATCCCGCTAAGCTGATCGAGCAGCGCGGCGCCGGCACGCTGGAAGACGCCTTTATCGCCTATCTCGAGGACGCCGCGGCGAAGGGGGGCGCGCAGGAGGGGTGGCAGTCGAATCAGGACAGCCTGCTCGATGCGGCCGGGACGGCGGGCAGCGCCGCCGGCGCGGCGGGTTGGCGCCGGCTGTTCAACCCGCAACGGATGCTCAGCCAGGCCCGGCGGGAGTCTTTGGAGTTGCGCCGCGACCCGATCCGGCTGACGCTGGCGCTGCTCGGTAGCGCCATTTTGATGCTGGTGATGGGGTATGGCATCAGCCTCGATGTGGAGGATCTCACCTTTGCGGTACTGGATCGTGATCAGACCACGGTCAGTCGCGACTACACGCTCAACCTGGCCGGCTCGCGCTACTTCATCCAGCGCGCTCCGCTTGCGGATGACGCCGATCTGGATCGACGGATGCGCCAAGGCAAGATCAGTCTGGCGATCGAGATCCCGCCAAACTTCGCCCGTGATATCGCCCGCGGGCGGCAGGTCGAGATCGGCGCCTGGATCGACGGTGCCATGCCCACCCGCGCCGAGACGGTACGCGGCTATGTGCAGGGGATTCATGCCCAGTGGTTGGCGACCCGGGCACGGGAATCGGGCCGGGGCGAAGCGTTGGCGGGGCTGGTCGACATTGAAACCCGATACCGCTACAACCCGGGTGTCAAGAGTCTGGTGGCGATGGTGCCGGCGGTGATCCCACTGCTGCTGATGCTGATTCCGGCCATGCTGGCGGTGCTCAGCGTGGTGCGCGAAAAAGAGCTCGGCTCGATCACCAACTTCTATGTGACGCCGACCACACGGCTCGAATTTCTGCTGGGCAAGCAGCTACCCTATATCGTGCTCTCTTTTCTCAGTTTCCTGCTGCTCACGCTGCTGGCGGTGACCGTCTTTGGTGTGCCGCTGAAGGGCAGCTTCCTCACCCTGGCGGCGGGGGCGCTGCTCTATGTCACGGCCGCCACCGCCACCGGGTTGCTGATCTCCACCTTCATGCGCAGCCAGATCGCGGCGATCTTCGGCACGGCGGTGCTCACCATCCTGCCGGCGGTGAATTTCTCCGGCATGATCGACCCGGTCTCCTCCCTGGAGGGGGTGGGCCGGCTGATCGGTGAGATTTATCCGACCACGCATTTTTTGATCATCGCCCGCGGCACCTTTTCGAAGGCGCTCAACTTTTCCGACCTGCACGCCTCGTTTGTGCCCCTGGCGGTAGCCGTGCCGGTCCTGATCGGGCTCGCCGCGGCGTTGCTCAAGAAGCAGGAGCGTTAGCCGATGCGCCCGGGTAATATCTTCCATCTCGGCATCAAGGAGTTGCGCAGCCTGCTGCGCGACCCGATCATGCTGGTGCTGATCGTCTACGCCTTCACCCTGTCGGTCTACACCGCCGCCACGGCGATGCCGGAGACCCTCAACAAGGCGCCGATCGCGGTGGTGAACGAGGACCGCTCGCCGCTCTCCTGGCGGATCGTCGGCGCTTTCTATCCACCCTATTTCATGCCCCCCGAAATCATCGGTCAGGCGGAGATGGATGCCCGCATGGATGCCGGGCTCGACACCTTCGCTCTGGACATCCCGCCACAGTTCCAGCGTGATCTGCTGGCCGGGCGGCGGCCCACGCTCCAGCTCAATATCGATGCCACTCGCATGAGCCAGGCGTTTACCGGCAACGGCTATATTCAGACCATCGTCAATGATGAGGTGCGCACCTTTGTGCAGCGCTATCGCGATCTGCCGGAGTTGCCGGTGGAGCTGACGTTGCGGGCGCGCTTCAACCCCCAGCTCAACAAGTCCTGGTTCGGCGCCGTCATGCAGGTGATCAATAATGTGACCATGCTCTCCATCGTGCTCACCGGCGCCGCCCTGATCCGTGAGCGCGAACACGGCACGGTGGAGCATCTGCTGGTGATGCCGGTCACCCCGTTCGAGATCATGAGCAGCAAGGTGTGGTCGATGGGGCTGGTGGTTCTGGTCGCGACCGCTTTTGCCCTCACCGCCGTGGTGCAGGGGTGGTTGGCGGTGCCGATCCAGGGCTCGCTGGTGCTGTTCCTGGCCGGGGCGGCGCTGCACCTGTTTGCGACCACCTCCATGGGGATCTTCCTCGGCACCGTGGCCCGCTCCATGCCGCAGTTTGGTCTGTTGTTGATGCTGGTGTTGCTGCCTCTGCAGCTGCTCTCCGGCGCCACGACGCCGCGGGAGAGCATGCCGCAGCTGATTCAGTACCTCATGCTGGCCGCACCCAACACCCATTTCGTGATGCTGGCCCAGGCGATCCTTTATCGGGGCGCGGGTTTGGCCACCGTCTGGCCCCAGTTCGTGGCGATCGCCGTGATCGGCTCCGCCCTGTTCGGCTTTGCCCTGGCGCGCTTTCGCCGCACCCTCGGCACCATGGCTTGAGCCTCAGCCCGCGCGGCGGTTGCGCATCATCAGCGCCGGGATGAGCGCGGCCAGAAAGAACGCACCCACGATGAAGAAGCTGTCGCGGTAGCCCAGCATATTGCCCTGGGTGTAGATCATACGACCGAGAAAGTTCACCGCCCCGGCCTGGCGGATCGCCTCCGGCACGCCGGCCTGGGCGAGCAGGCCGGTGACATCGTGCAGCAGGCCGGTGGTGGTGCTGTTGCCGGCGTGTTGCGCCGCCGTGAAGCTGTCGATGTAGAGCTGGGAGCGCCGCTCCAGGGCGATCGAAAGCAGATTGACACCAAACGCCCCGCCGAGCTGGCGGACAAAGTTGATCGCCCCTGAACCCTGCCCGAGCAGGGCCATCGGTAGCGCCTTGAGGGCGCCGGCGTTCAGGCTCGGCATGATGAAGCCGAGCCCGATCCGGCCCAGCATGATCCACCAGGCAAACAGCCAGAATGAGGTGTCCACATCGGCGCCGGTCATCAAAAACGATGACAGTGCGAACAGTATCAAGCCGAACATGATGGTGGCATAGGCGGGGGTTTTGTCGGTCATTCTGCCCGCGATCGGGAACACGATGGCCAAAATCAGCCCCGCCGGCATCAGGAGCAGGCCGGAGCGGGTGGGGGTATAGCCCTGAATCGTCTGCACGAACAGCGGAACCAGATAGGTCGAACCGTAGATGCCCGCCCCGAAGATGAAGGCCACGACGGATGCGCCGGCATAGATCCGGTTGGTGAACAGCTTCAGGTTGAGCATGGGGGCGGAGGTGTACAGCTCCCAAGCGATGAAGCTGGCGCCGGAGACAAAGGCGATGGCAAAGTCGCTCAGGATCGAGTCGGAGTACCAGCCATTGCGCTGCCCATTCGACAGTCCGTTGAGCAAGGTCACGAGGAACACCGCCATCAACCCGAAACCGATCCAGTCGAATTTACGCGCCGGGCCTGAAGCCGACCGGCCCGGCATGAAGAGGGTCGCCAGGAACAGCCCGACGACACAGAACGGCACCGCCAGGAAGAACACATAGCGCCAGCTGAAATTATCCACCATGACGCCCCCGAGGGTGGGGCCGAGGGCCGGCGCCAGTACCACCCCGATGCCGTAGATCCCCATGGCCGAACCGCGTTTTTCCGGCGGAAACACCTGAAAGATCACCTGCATGGCCAGCGGCTGCAAAATACCGGCGGCCCCCCCCTGGAGCACACGGGCCAGGATCAGCACCCCTTCCCCCGGAGCGAGCCCCCCCATGAGGGAGGCGATGATGAAAACACTCACCGCCAGTATGAACGTGGTGCGTTGGCCGAGGGTGTCCACCATCCAGGCGTTGAGCAGCATGGTTCCGGTCATGGCGGCGAGGAAGCCGGTGGAGAGCAGTTGCGCCTTGTCCTGACCCATGCCGAAAGCGCCCATGATATCGGGCAGGGCCACGTTGACGATGGTCGCGGTCAGCACGGTGGCGATGGTGCCCATCATGACCGTCGCCGTGACCAGCCAACGGTAGGAGGGGCCGAAACGAGCGAACAGCCCCTCGATGCTGTCCGGGCGCGGCGCATCAGTCACGGGTGCTGGCCTCTAGCTCCACCATCATGCCCGGTTTGATCAGACCATTCTCCTGCTCGATGGCGATGCGAACCGGCAGGCGCTGGGTAATCTTGGTAAAGTTACCGCTCGGATTGGGGTTGGGCAGCAGGGCAAATTCGCTGGTGGCCGCCTGCCCGACGCGGGTGACCGTTCCCTCGAAGCGCCTGCCCGGCAGCGCGTCGACGGTGATGGTCACGGTTTTCCCGGGGTGGAAGAAGCGGATCTCGGTCTCCTTGACATTCGCCTCGACCCGCACCCGTTTCGGGTCATGGACCATCAGCAAGCGCTGGCCGGGGGTGACATATTCGCCCTGGTCGATGAAGGTCTGGTCCACGACGCCATCAAACGGCATGAGAATGGTGCGGTCCTGCAGATCCAGTGCCGCCCGTTCCCGCTGCGCACGCAACTGCTGCTCTTGCGGGCCGAGCTCAGCCAGTTGGCGTTGGAGAACCAACAGCTCCCCCCGGGCGGCTTCGGCTTCGGCAACCGCGGCGCGGGCATTTTCCAGATCCGCCTGGGCGCTCAGCATCTGTTGCCGGGTCGTCTCCAGCGCGGCCCGTTTCTGATCCAGATAGGCGCGGGTGACAGCTCCGCCCGGCGCCAGCTTTTCGGCCCGGTCACTCTCCAGCTTCGCCAGATCGTGTTGCGCCTTCGCGGCCGCCACCGCGGCTTCCGCAGCTCTTACCGCGGCCTGTTGAGCGGTGATGCGAGTTTGTGTTTGCTGGTCGATCAGTTCGATGCGAGCCTTGATCTCCTCCCGCAGGCTGGCGACCCCCGCCAGTTGCGCGTCGAGCTCCTGTACGCGAAGGCGGCTTTCCCGGTCATCGATCTGCACCAGCAGATCCCCTTTTTGGGCGCTATCGCCGGCGATCACGTTGACCTGCGTGACCCAGCCGGGTACCCGGCTGCTCATCGAGACGACGTCCGCCGCGACCCGGGCATCGGTGACGTAAACATTGGTAAACTGCTGCCACAACCACCAGCCGCCGGCGCCGAGCACCACCAGCGCGGCCAGGATCGAGCCGTAAAGCCGCAGCGATCGGCCGCGACCGGGGCGGGCAAACGCCTCTGGCGCGGCCTCTTTGTCGTGATCGGTTGTGGGCTCATTGCTCTGGCCCGCGGGGCGGTTCTCAGGCTGGCTCATCAGTTGCCTCCCAGCAGGCGGTGGCCGTGTTCGTCACCATCATCGTTGCACCAACGTGAGTATGCCAAGCCGCGCTGGAGGATTCAGAGAGGGGGAGAGGGGGGGCTGAACGTGATATCGCTTCATCTCATTGCCTGTCTGTTTGCAGTCGATATAATGTTAAGCGGATGTGTATGGGATGTCCAGAGAGTGGCATCTCCCGCCGGTCCTTGCGTTGCCCGCCGCCCAGGAGAGGCGCGTTCCCCCTACCCCTAGCAGGAGAGTCACCCATGTATCAGACGATCGTTTTGGCCTATGACGGCAGCCGCCAGGGCCATGAGGCACTGGATCAGGGGGCCGAGTTGGCCTCACTTTGCCAGGCCCGTGTCCACCTCCTGGCCGTAGTCGGCCATGAATTGGGGGTTGCCCTGGCCGAGGCGGTGGCCCCCTCGGAAGAGCTGCTGGCACGGGAATACCAGGAGGTGCAGCGGGTATTGAATCAGGGGGCCGAAGAGCTGCGGCGGGTGGGGCTCACCGTTGAGACCTCTTTCCGTCAGGGCAATCCGGCGGAAGAGATCGGGCGCCTGGCGCGGGAGGTGGGTGCCGACCTGATCGTGGTCGGTCACCGCGAACAGGCCGCACTGGCGCGCTGGTGGCGCGGCTCCGTGGGCGCCTCGCTGTTGGCCCACGCACCCTGCAGTTTGCTGGTGGCGGTTGCCCACAAAGGGCGCGATTGAGGC
>JAXHUI010000014.1:0-47539 GCA_034189745.1 Pseudomonadota bacterium | reverse complement strand
TCCATCATCAAGTAAACCACCAGACTGAAGAGCAAACAGGACATCTTCGAAGGAAACTCCGCGCTCGCTCATCAACTGCTGGTTCTTTTCAGCATTCCAGTTAATTTGCTTCATGGGACGACTCTAGCAGAGTGTGTGCCTATTGGCATCTTGCTAACGCCAATATTCAGCGGCGACCTTTTTGGTCGAGCAGGCCCTGGGAACCGCCCCCAAAGCCTCTCACAGGCTCTTCGTCACAGAGGGTGGATTTACCTCCTTCCTTGATGAACACTATCCGCACACTCCGGTAGCAGGAAGCCTACATACATAAACGACCGCCAGATTTTGGCATTGGGACTGGGACTACAACCCCCTTGGGAACTGACCAGTCAACGCCTCGATCCCTCTGTCTCGCCCCATGAACTGCATCTGACCGTCTCGGCGGCGCGTGGTACCCGTTTTCCTTGGCCGGAGTGCGGTGAGTCCTGTCCTGCCCATGATTACAAGGAGCTGGTCTGGCGGCACCTCAACTTCTTCCGGCACCACGGCTATCTGCACGCACGGGTTCCCCGCGTGAAATTCCCAGCGCATGGCGTCAAACGTATCAACGTCCCTTGGGCGCGCCCGGGAAGTGACTTCACGTTGCTGTTCGAGCAGGCCGCGATGCTGTTGGTGCGCGAGATGCCGGTACTGGCGGCGGCACGCTTCATGGAGATCACGGATACACGCCAGTGGCGGATCGTCCATCACTCTGTTGGCCGCTCGATCGAGCGGCTTAATCTTTCGGAACTGACCCAGATTGCACTGGACGAGACCGCGAGCCGTCGCGGGCACCGTTATGTCACGGTATTCCTGGATATGGCGCGTACGGAGGGGCCGGTCATCTTCGTCATACCCGGTCGCGGCAAGGACGCACTCACTGCCTTCAGCCAGTTTCTGCAAGCGCATGACGGGGGATCGGAACAGATCGCCAAGGTGGTCTGCGGTATGCCACCGGCCTTTCTCAGCGGTATTGACAAAGAGTCCCCCCAAGCGGAGGGCACCGTCGATTGAATACGGGGAACTTCATCGCCGTGAGCTATCTGATTGGCAGCCCGATAGAAGTGGTTCAGGCAGGCACCCAATCCACGTGAAACGACGAAGAGCCATTTATTGTCACCGCAACATTCTCACTCGCCCACCGCCAGGGTTGCCAGTGTCAGCATCGGCGCCGCGGCACTTACAAGTACACCGGACAGGTTCTGTCCATGTGCGACAGCGCTTCCAGATCGCAGTTTTGCCTCAAGGTTGCGAAGCGGTCCGCATGGTGGGTGGTAACCGGCAACCTGGGATGCCGAAAAAGGGATGCGCCATGGATGCGGCTGAGCAGTAGAACCTGCTGCGCCAAGGTATCGAGGCTCTCTTCGCCGTAACGTTTGCGCAACCGAAGCGGCCTTACGCTCACTTCATTCCCTATGCGGCCCAGTTCCTGCCCGCTGTAGGTTGCCAGAATCAACTCATCCAGCCCGATATGGCGGTAGACGTCGCCCACGTCCGGATTCTTGAATTTTTTCCTGCCGCCTTCCATATATCTGCGATACAAAATGGGCGCGCCGCTTTTGATTACCTCCAGCACGTCGATTTTGACACCATACTGCCGCTCGATCTCCTGAATCACCTCCAGACTCTCGAAAAAACGGCCATCGCGGTGGAGGGTTATTCGGTTCGGTGACGCGCCGTTATGGTGGCGGCCATAGTCATCGATACTTTTTTGCAACAGGCTCTTCAGCGCTTTGTCTTCCATGCGCTCCCCGCTTTGCAGATCAGTCAGTTGCCAGCCAAGCTGTGCGCCATTACGGGTAAACAGAAAAGCCGAACCCGGTGCCCGCTGGGATACCCCACCCAGATCCAGGCCGATGAACAGATCCACCTCACCGGGCATCTCGCCCAGATCACAGATCAACCCACCGCCCTTGCTGAATACACCCGCCGCCAGATTCTGGTAATAGCCCTTTGCATACACCTTCCTGGGGTGGTCGGTGCGCATGAACTGACACGGCAGCTCGTGGCGGAAGGACACGTCTCTGAGTTCGGCTTTACTGACGGATGCGTCGATGGCGATCAGCAACAGCGTGTTTTCCGGCGGGGTCTTGGTCAGTCGTTCATCCAGCTCCCTGGCATCTTTCAGTGGCCTGGGCGCGCTCAGGCCGAACCACTTGGGGGAAGAGGCTGCGAACAACTGCCCACAGGCGTCGCGCAGTTTCTGGAAGTGTTGCCTCAGCGCCTCCGGGCTGGCCTCAGTCCCAACCGCCAGACAGACGACCTGGGTACGGGTCATGCCCTGGAACGCCCCCAGCTTCAATACGGCTTTTTCCGTGTCGCCCGTGCGGCCCTGGCGAAAACGCAATCGAAACGGCGGGCAGATGTTACCCACGGCCTGCGCGGGCGGCTCGATCGGCACCAACCTTGTCTTGAAACCCGGTAACGTCAGCCCTTTTACCATCTCCCCCGTGGTTTTCAGCCGGTCCATGACCGACCATTTCAACTTACTGGCGATACGGTTGAGCAGTGGACTGTCTATCTTGCGTAGTGTTTCGAAATCGAACATGGGCTCGAGCAGCGCCGCCAGGTGCTCAACCTTCTTCTTTCCAGCGTAGCTGACCTCAACCACCTGGCTGGCCTTGACCGCTTGCGCCTGCCCGGCCGGGATGTGGCGCTTATGTTCATGGTAGCTGTAAAGGGTATGGGGGGTGCCTGGCACCGGGGAGTCACTGTTGCGGTTGCTCACCACTCCATGATAATCAGCCACGGCCGCAGGTTTGCCTTGGTCGCTGTAGCGGTGGCGCACGCGCCGGATATGTTGCAGCCACTGCGGGCGCTGCTGGATCACCCAATCCAGGCTGATACCATCCCGGGCGCAGATTTTGTGACGCAAACTCAGCCCCACAATGACCTGACCGCTGGGCAGCAGCTCTGGAGTGAGGCGTAGCGTCTTGAACAGCTCCAGGTAGGCAGCCCGGATGTTGACCCGCTCCGATGGACCGGTTTCGGCAATCTCAACCCAACCGGATTGGTGTCTGGAGGCTTTCAGCAACGGCTGGCCGTAGCCGTCGACCCGACTCTGCTCCAGCCTGAGGGCGGCACGATGGAGATCCTGGTTCAACAACCGCTCGATGGCCGCCCGTTGCTGATCGATGCGGGCGTCGAGCACTGTTTCCGTTTCCGGCAGCAGCCTGCATCGGAAGCCGAAACGGTCGATCTCATGGATTCTCAAGGGTTGCAGCGCGCCGACGACGAACGGCTCCAGGTCGGTCACCGGCTGCCAGCCGTTGCTGGTCGCTGCAAGCCGGGCCACTTTTCGCGTCACCTGAACCGTTGTTTCCTTTTCATCGATATCCGATTCGATGACCGCACGATAGCGGTGGACGGTAACCTGTTTCAGCTCGCCATCGAGCCCCATGGCCGACAGCCCGATCTGTTCCTGTGCTGACCTCATGTCGCGGCATCCCTCCCCTCTCATCCAATTCGTCGATGCTTCCAAGAATGCCGCAGTCTGGGTGATCATGCGATACTGAACAGATTTACAGTCTGCCCGAATCTCAGCCAGGCCCAGCCCCTCCGATGGGCCACCGAAGGCCAGGTGGTCTGGGCCGGCTTCGCCGGCGGGCCCATCCGTGCTCAGCGCCAGATGCCGCCCGGCCACCAGCGCGGGGGGCGGGGGTGTTGCGGGGGGCCGGGGCGGACCGGCGGGGGCGACGGCCCGTCGGCGGAGGTGGGCCCCAGTGCCAGCAGGCGCTGGATCCGCTCGCTGGTGGTTGGGTGGGTGCGCAACCAGGAGGGTTCCGGGTTGCCCCAGCCGGGCAGGAGCCAGCCGTGCCAGGAGAGGTTGGCGCGGTCGATCTTGACCAGCGCCGACGCCAGCCCCTCCGGGTCGCCGGTCAGCTGGGCGCCCGCCAGGTCGGCGTCGAACTCCCGCACCCGCGAAAGGCCCAGCTGCGCCAGCAGCGCCAGCTGCGGCGCCAGCAACAGCAACATCAGGGCAAACCAGTGGATCTGCGCCGATGTCAGCAGCACCATGGGCAGCGCCAGCAGCAGCGACAGGGTACCCATCAGCGACAACAGGCTGGTCAGACGGCTGGCGGCGTCGGCCAGCGCCATCACGAACAGATCGTCGTTGGCGATATGGGCAATCTCGTGGGCCAGAACGCCGCAGAGCTCCCGGAGAGTCAGGCTGTGCAGCAGCCCTTCGGTGACGGCGATGGAGGGCGCGTTCCGGCTCCCCACCGTGAACGCATTGACGGTGTGGCTGGGTACCAGATAGAGCCGCGGCACGCTTGGAAGCCGTGCTCGCTGCGCCAGTTGCTCCACCAGCTGCCACAGCTCCGGGGCCCGCTGTGGCGGCAAAAAACGCGCCCGGTAGGCGATCAGGGTGAGCTGCCCCCCCGCCGCCGGCGCCCCCAGCACCGTAATCAGGCCGACGCCCAGTGCCAGCCAGCGCCCACTGGCGCCAAACAGCAGCTCTCCCAGCAGCGCCACCAGCCCCAGCAGGAATAGGATCAGCAGTGCGCTCTGAATGCGGTTACGCCAGGCGCCGTGGCGCCAGCTCGCCGCTCTCCTTGGGTGTTCGCTCATGGTTGGCCTCATCGGTTGCGCCCCCGCCCGGGGTCAGGGGCGATATACTATGTTCACCGTAGGGATGATGATAACCGGCCTGGGGGAAACTGTAACCCGGCCGGCCCTGGCCCGGTTGAAATCGGCGCCGGCGCCCCCATATCCCTTGGTGCAGTTTACACGGGGAATGGTCGCCGACGGGGCGCGGTTGCCGCAGGTGGCGGTTTTGGGCCCGCCCAAAAGGCTCGTAGCGCCCTCCCCGTGTCGGCATCGCTTCACCCAATGACATCAACCAGAAGAAACAGGAGCTTGCGACATGGCTATCATCAACAGCGAGATCAAACCGTTCAAAGCGACCGCCTTCAAAAATGGCGAATTTGTCGACATCACCGAAGCGGACGTGAAGGGCAAGTGGGCGGTCTTCTTCTTTTACCCGGCTGATTTCACCTTCGTTTGCCCCACCGAGCTGGGCGATCTGGCCGACAAATACGAAGAGCTGCAAAAACTGGGGGTTGAGGTGTTCTCCGTCTCCACCGACACCCACTTCACCCATAAGGCGTGGCACGACACTTCCGAAACCATCCGCAAGATCAAGTACTACATGGTGGGTGACCAGACCGGTACCATCACCAACAACTTTGGTGTGATGCGTGAAGGTCAGGGGCTGGCCGACCGCGCCACCTTCCTGATCGATCCCGATGGCATCATCCAGGCGGTGGAGATGACCGCCGAGGGGATCGGCCGCGACGCCGACGACCTGATGCGCAAGGTCAAGGCCGCCCAGTATGTGGCTTCTCACCCGGGTGAGGTGTGCCCGGCCAAATGGAAAGAGGGGGAAAAAACCCTGGCTCCCTCCCTGGATCTGGTGGGCAAAATCTGACCCCCCGCCCCGAACCAGCCCTGAATCAGCCCCGGCCCCGCGCCGGGGTTTTTGTTTCGGGTGAGCCGCGATACCGATCCCCCGACCGGCTCACGGCAGGGGTTTGAGCCGTTTCAAAAAGGGCAGCAGCGAAAAGCCCAGCTGCTGGCTGATCAGGCGGGCGCGTTTTTGCAGCTGGGCTCGACTCTGGCCGTGGTCCTCCTCGGCGGCAAAAACGATCCAGTTGCCGCTTTGGGTCGGGCAGCCGTAAAGGGTGGTGAACTGCCGCAACAGGCACTCCAGCGTATCTGGCCCCTGGTGCTCACGCCACAGATTGAGGACCAGCCAGCCACCCGGTTTCAGGCGCTGCGCGCTCAGGCGGAGAAACTCTTCGCTCAACTGCTGCTCGCTGAGCCCATCCTGGCCATATATATCGCTGAAGATGATATCTGCCCGGCGGGTTTGCACATGACGCAAAAACCCGAGCGCATCCCGGGTGTGTACCTGTATCCGTTTGCCGCGCGGCAGCTGGAAGAAACGGTAGGCGACCTCGACCACCTGCTGGCGCAGTTCGGCAACCTGCTGTTTGCACTGGGAAAAGCGGCCGTGCAGGCAGGTATTGAGCGCGCCGGCGCCCAGCCCCAGGCTGATCACCTGGTTGGGTTCGGTGAACAGCAGCACCAGCAACATGGCACGCACATATTCATGTTCGGGCAGCAGCGGCTCGTTGATGAGGCAGCAGCTCTGTTCGTCCTGTTCGCCAAAGGCAAGATAGCGTTTATCGCCATCGTCGAGCACGCGCACGGCACCAAAGGCATCATAGCCACGATAGATTTCGCGTCCGGGTAACGGCATAACGTTCCAGAAATGGGGGCTGTGGAAGCGGTGGAGGGGGCATTGTGCCACAACGCCCCGCCGCCATACATCCGGGCCGTTCAGCCGCCGGCCCCACCACCCTTCCCGGAGCGAGCGGGGTTACAGCTGCGTGTGCAGGCCGCACTCGCGGGTTTCCAGCCCCTTGGTCGGGTCGAAGTAGTCCTGTTCGTTGGGCAGGTTGTGCTCGGCCAGGTAGGCCTCCAGGTCCGCCTCGCTCCAGTGGAACAGCGGGGCCACCTTGATGATGCCGTCTTTGCTGGCGGTGACGATCTCCAGGGATTGGCGAAATTCGGTCTGTTCCCTGCGCAGGGCGTTGAGCCACAGGTCGGGCTCGAGGTCGGCCAGGGCGCGCTGGAACGGCTCCAGTTTCACCTGACGGGTGAACTCCTCATGCCGCGGATCGTCCAGATCGGGAATGCCGCCCATCAGCACATTGCGGCGGGCGGCGCTCATCTGCGGGATGTAGGTGTGGATGTTCAGCTTCAGCTCCCGGATCAGCCGTTGCGCAAAGCGGTAGGTGGCCGAGGTGTTGTAACCGGAATCGACCCAGAGAACCGGAATGTCGGGCCTGGCGGTTACCGCCATGTGCAGGATCACCGCTTCGTAGGGGCGGAAGTTGGTGGTGACCAGCGGCCTGTCGCTGTGGGCGAGCGCCCAGGCGATGATCGCTTGCGGGGTTTTGTCCGCCAGCTCCGCGTTGGCGGCGGCCATGTCGATACGCATCGTGGGGTCTCCTGATTTCGGTTCAGCTCTGGGGGTAGGCTGGCCGCGGCTGGTTGGCATCGCCCTGATAGCGCACGCTGATCTCGTCGAACGCCGCGAGAATCTCGGGGCGGTAGCGCTCATCCGGCACCTGCAGGGCGTTGAAGCCGCAGCGCTCGAGGAACGCCAGCCGGTCGCGGGTGACATCCCCGATGGCGCGGATCTCGCCGCTGAAGCCGGCACGACGCAGCAGTCGTGCGATGCTGAAACCGCGCCCATCGGCAAATGTCGGAAACTCGATCGCAACCAGCCGGACGCGCTCTTTGAGTGCCAATATCTGCTCCAGGTCGTCATCGCCATTCACCAGCACGCCGCTTTCCCGCCCGATCAGCGCGTCCGCCTGTTCCAGCCAGCGGGCCAGTGGCAGCACCACCGGGCCCGCGGCGGGCAGGGGCTGCGCCTGTGCCGGCCACTGCCAGCGGTCTTCGGTTACCGGTTTGCGATCAATGATCAGCGCCATATACAGCCTCCTTGAAGGGGTCCACGCCCACACGGCGCACCAGATCGAGAAAACTCTCCTCTTCCGATTCACGCTGCGCAATGTAGGTCAGCAAAATTTTCTCGATGGTGTTGGCCACCTGATCGCTGGCGATCGCCTTGCCCAGCGCCTGGCCCAACGCGGCGTCGGCCTCGGAGGAGCCGCCCAGGGTGAACTGATACCAGTCCTCCCCCTTTTTGTCGACGCCGAGGATGCCGATATGGCCCACATGGTGGTGGGCGCAGGCGTTGATGCAGCCGGAGATGTTGAGGCGGATGTTGCCCAGGTCATGCAGATAATCCACCTGCTCGAACTTTTCGTTGATCTGCTCGGCGATATTGAGGGTGTGGGCGTTGGCCAGGCCGCAGAAATCGAACCCGGGGCAGACGATCATGTCGGTCAGGGTACCGATGTTGGGCCGCGCCAGGTTGGCGGCGTGCAGGCTCTTCCAGACCGGTAACAGGTCGCCCTGTTTCACGTCGGCCAGCACCAGGTTCTGGTGGTGGGTGGCGCGAATCTCGCCAAAGGAGTAGCGCTCCGCCAGATCGGCCACGGCCTCCATCTGCAGGTCGGTGATGTCACCGGGCGGCTTCAGGTGGGGCTTGAGCGAGACCACCACGATGCGGTAGCCCGGCACCTTGTGGGCGACGGTGTTGTGCTCATACCAGACCCGGAACGCCTCGTTCTCGGCCAGCTGCGCGCTCAGGTCGTGGTCGACCGCGCCCGCCTCGTAGGCCGGCGGGGCAAAGCGCGCCTTGACAGCCTCGATCTCCTGCGGGGAGAGGCGCAGGTCGGAATCGCGGATCTGAGCCCACTCCGCTTCCACCTGCTCACGGAAGGGGTCGATACCCATGGCATTGACCAGTATCTTGATACGCGCCTTGTACTTGTTGTCGCGGCGACCGTTGAGGTTATAGACGCGCAGGATCGCCTCCAGGTAGGAGAGCAGATCACGCCCCGGCAGGAAGGGGCGAATCTGCTTGCCGATCACCGGGGTGCGGCCCAGACCGCCCCCCACCAGCACTTCAAAGCCGGTCTCGCCCTGCGCGTTGCGCACCAGGTGCAGGCCGATATCGTGTACCTGGGAGGCGGCCCGATCCTCGGGGCCACCGGTGACGGCGATCTTGAACTTGCGCGGCAGATAGGCGAACTCCGGGTGCAGGGTGGACCACTGCCGGATGATCTCGCACCAGGGGCGCGGGTCTTCCAGCTCGCTGGCGATCACCCCGGCGTAGGGGTCGGTGGTGGTGTTGCGGATACAGTTGCCCGAGGTCTGGATGGCGTGCATCTGCACCTCGGCCAGCTCAGCCAGAATATCCGGCACCGACTCCAGCGTGGGCCAGTTGTACTGAATATTGGTGCGGGTGGTGAAGTGGCCGTAGCCTTTGTCGTAGGTGCGGGCGATGTGGGCCAGCTTGCGCATCTGGGTCGCAGACAGCAGGCCATAGGGAATGGCCACCCGCAGCATCGGTGCCTGGCGCTGGATGTAAAGGCCATTCATCAGGCGCAGCACCCGGAACTCTTCCTCCGGCAGCTCGCCCGCCAGGTAGCGCCGGGTCTGGTCGCGGTACTGCGCCACCCGCTCCTCCACCAGTTTCTGGTCCACTTCGGTATACTGGTACATGTCGGTTCAACCCTATCTACTGAGCGTCATTCATGGAAACAGGCCGCCATCTTACCGGCCTCTCTTTATAACGTAAAATACTAATTGATAATTTTGTTATAATTCATATCGGTAATTTATACCTAATAAGAATATAAAAATTCACATTTATTCTTTTTTATTTTAATACCGGGTCGCCATAATGCTGACCCATTGGCGCCCCCCGTGGGCTTTCCTGTCGCAACCCTGCAAACAACCAACATGAGTGGAATGATGAATCTGTTGCCGGAACACCGCCTGACCCACCTCGAACAGCTCGAAGCCGAGAGCATCCACATCATCCGTGAGGTGGCCGCCGAGTTCGACAATCCGGTCATGCTCTACTCCATCGGCAAGGACTCATCCGTGATGCTGCACCTGGCGCGCAAGGCGTTCTTTCCGGGCAAGCCGCCTTTCCCGCTGCTGCATGTGGATACCACCTGGAAGTTTAAGGAGATGATCCAGTTCCGTGACCAGATGGCGCGGGAGGCCGGCATGGATCTGATCGTCCACATCAACCCGGAGGGGGTTGAGATGGGGATCAGTCCGTTCAAGCATGGTTCGGCCAGGCATACCGACATCATGAAGACCCAGGGACTGAAGCAGGCGTTGAACCAGTACCGGTTCGATGCCGCCTTTGGCGGGGCGCGCCGCGATGAGGAGAAATCCCGCGCCAAGGAGCGGGTGTTCTCCTTCCGTGATAAGCACCACCGCTGGGATCCGAAGAACCAGCGCCCGGAGCTGTGGAACCTCTTCAACACCCGCATCGACAAGGGGGAGAGTATCCGTGTATTCCCCCTCTCCAACTGGACCGAGCTGGATATCTGGCAGTATATCCACCTGGAGCAGATCCCCATCGTGCCGCTCTATTTTTCGGCGCTGCGTCCGGTGGTCGAGCGTGATGGCATGTTGATCATGGTCGATGATGAGCGCCTGCCGCTGGCGGAGGGGGAGGTGCCACAGATGAAGCGTATCCGCTTCCGTACCCTGGGCTGTTATCCACTCACCGGAGCGGTAGAGTCCGATGCCGACACGTTGCCGCAGATCATTCAGGAGATGCTGCTGACCACCACCTCGGAGCGTCAGGGACGTGCCATCGACCACGACAGCAGCGGCTCGATGGAGCAAAAGAAGATCGAAGGCTACTTCTGAGCCACCACCCTCTCGCCAACGCACACTCGAGTATCGCATTATGAGCCATCAATCCGACCTGATCGCCACCGACATCGACGCCTATCTGGAGCAGCACGAGAACAAGGAGCTGCTGCGTTTTCTCACCTGCGGCAGCGTGGACGACGGCAAGTCCACGCTGATCGGCCGCCTGCTGCACGACGCCAAAATGATCTACGAAGATCAACTGGCCGCCCTCGAGAACGACAGCAAGAAGGTGGGCACCACCGGCGATGAGATCGACCTGGCGCTGCTGGTGGATGGGCTGCAGGCCGAGCGCGAACAGGGGATCACCATCGATGTAGCCTATCGCTACTTCTCCACCGCCAAGCGCAAATTCATCATCGCCGACACCCCGGGCCATGAGCAGTACACCCGCAACATGGCCACCGGCGCCTCCACCTGTGATCTGGCGATCATCCTGATCGATGCCCGCCACGGCGTGCAGGTGCAAACCCGCCGCCACAGCTTCATCGTCTCCCTGCTGGGGATCAAGCATATCGTGGTGGCGATCAACAAGATGGACCTGGTGGGGTTCAGCGAGGCGCGCTTCGAGCAGATCCGCCAGACCTACCTGACGTTCGCCCGGGGGTTGGGGTTGGAGGATATCCACTTCGTCCCGATCTCGGCGCTGAAGGGGGACAACGTGGTCAACCGCTCGGAGAACACCCCCTGGTACCGCGGCGCCTCGCTGATGCAGACGCTGGAGAATGTCGAAATCGCCGCCGACCTCGATTTCGACCAGCTGCGCTTTCCGGTGCAGTATGTCAACCGTCCCAACCTGGACTTCCGTGGCTACTGTGGCACCCTCAGCGCCGGCGTGGTGCGCCCGGGGGACGCGGTCACCGTGCTGCCGTCGGGCCGCTCCAGCACGGTGCAATCGATCGTGACCTTCGATGGCGAGCTGGCCGAGGCGTTTGCCCCCATGTCGGTGACGTTGACGCTGGCAGATGAGATCGATATCTCCCGGGGCGACCTGATCGTCCACAGCGATCAACTGCCGGAGGTGACCGACCACTTCACCGCCCAGCTGGTGTGGATGTCGGAGCAGACGCTGGTACCGGGGCGGAGCTACGAATTCAAGCTGGCCTGCACCCGCACCGCGGGACGGGTCAGCGCGATCCACCACCGGATCGACGTCAACACCCTGCAGCAGAGCCCGGCGGCGACGCTGGGGCTGAACGAGATCGCCCAGGTGGAGATCGAGCTGGAGCGGGCCGTGGTGGCGGATGATTACCGCCGCCACAAAGGCACCGGCGCGTTCATCATGGTGGATCGGCTGAGCAACGCCACCGTGGCGGCGGGGATGATTCAGGCTCAGGCCACGGCGGATGAGGCCATCGAGCTGTACGCCGAGCCCACCATCACCCGCGCGCAACGGGCCGCACGGTTCGGCCAGAAAGCCGCGCTGATTCGACTGGAGGCCAGCGACCCGACCCGGGCCGCCACCCTCCTCTATACCCTCGAGCGACAACTGTTCGAGCGCGGCCGCCTGCCGCTGGCCCTGAGCGATCAGAGCAGCGCGCAGGTTGCCGCACTCGAGGCGGCCGGCCTGCTGTTGCTGACCACCCGTGCGGATCTGGCCGCGGATCTGGTGGTGCGGGCAGACCCCAACCTGCCGCCCACGGCGCAGGTCAAGGCGCTGTTACAGCAGATCGAGCAGGCCGGTCTGGTCTGAAGCAAAGGGGGAACGGTTGCACAGGGCCGCTGGCGCTATACCATCGGCGGCTCTATCCGGTAAAATCCAGTGAAATCCAATACGCCCCGACCGGTTCCGCCGGCGGGGCTCGAGGCATCGACAGGGGCTATGACCGATTTTCTGCTCATCCTGATCAGCACCGTACTGGTCAACAACTTCGTACTGGTCCAGTTCCTCGGGCTGTGCCCGTTCATGGGGGTTTCCAACAAGCTGGAAACGGCCATGGGGATGTCGCTGGCCACCACCTTTGTGCTCACCCTCTCCTCCGTCTGCAGTTATCTGGTCTACTCGACCCTGCTGGCTCCCTTCGGGCTGGAATACCTGCAAACCATCGCCTTCATCCTCGTAATCGCCGTGGTGGTGCAGTTCACCGAGATGGTGGTGCACAAAACCAGCCCCCTGCTCTACAAGCTGCTCGGGATCTTCCTGCCGTTGATCACCACCAACTGCGCGGTCCTCGGCGTCGCCCTGCTCAATCTGAAGAAACAGAACGGCTTTCTGGAGTCGATCGCCTACGGCTTCGGCGCCGCGGTCGGCTTCTCCATGGCACTGGTGCTGTTCTCCGCCATCCGCGAGCGGATCGCCGTGGCCGATGTGCCGACCCCCTTTCGCGGGGCGGCCATCGGCATGGTGACCGCCGGGCTGATGTCGCTGGCCTTCATGGGCTTTGCCGGCCTCGTACAATTCTGAGGCGGAGGCGATAATGGCAACCGTTCTCAGCGCTATTCTCATTCTGTTTTGCCTTGCGGTGGTGTTCGGCGTGATTCTGGGCTACGCCTCGGTGCGCTTTCGGGTTGAGGGCAACCCGATTGTGGACCAGATCGACTCCCTGCTGCCCCAAACCCAATGTGGTCAGTGCGGCTATCCGGGCTGCCGCCCCTACGCCGAGGCGATCGCCAACGGTGAGGCGATCAACAAGTGCCCGCCCGGGGGGCAGAGCACCGTTGCCGCGCTGGCCGATCTGCTGGGGGTGGAGGCGGTTCCGCTGGATGCGGAGCACGGTGAAGAGCCGATCAAAAAGGTCGCCTTCATCCATGAAGAGGAATGTATCGGCTGTACCAAATGTATCCAGGCTTGCCCGGTGGACGCGATTCTGGGCGCCCCCAAACAGATGCATACGGTGATCGTCGACGAATGCACCGGTTGCGATCTCTGTGTCGACCCCTGCCCTGTGGACTGTATTGAGATGATTCCGATCGAGACCAGCATCAACACCTGGAAATGGCCCGCGCCGGCCGAGCCCCTGGGGCTGATCGCCACCGACCGTGGCCGTGGCGCGGCTCAGCAGGAGGCGCACTGATGGGCAAGGTATTTGCGTTTCACGGTGGCGTTCACCCGCCGGAGAACAAAAAGCAATCCAGCCGCACCCCGATCGCCCGCGCGCCACTGCCGCCGCTGCTCTACCTTCCGTTGCAGCAGCATATCGGCCTTGCGGCCAACCCGGTGGTCGAGGTGGGTGAGCGCGTGCTCAAGGGGCAGCTGATCGCCGAGCCGGTGGGGCGGATCAGCGCCTCCCTGCACGCTCCCACTTCAGGTGTCGTGCGCGCCATCGGCCCCCATCCGGTACCGCACGCCTCGGGGCTCGAGTCCGACTGCATCACGCTGGAGACAGATGGCGAAGATGAGTGGATCGAACATCGCGGGCTGGCGGATTACACCCGGCTGAAGCCGGCGGCGCTGATCGAGCATATCCGCCGCTGCGGTATTGCCGGCATGGGGGGGGGCCGGTTTTCCCACCGATGTGAAGCTGCATCTGGGGGAGGATCACATCGTCAACACCCTGATCATCAACGCCGCCGAGTGTGAACCCTACATCACCGCGGACGACATGCTGATGCGGGAGCGTGCCGCCGAGATTCTCAGCGGTATTCGCATCATCAGCCACCTGCTGCGCCCGAGCCATATCATGATCGGCATCGAGGACAACAAGCCGCAGGCGATCCACGCGCTGCAACAGGTGCTCACCGGCTGCGAGCTGAATATCGATATTCGCGTGGTGCCCACCAAATACCCCTCCGGCGGTGAGCGCCAGCTGATTCAGCTGCTCACCGGGCTGGAGGTGCCCAGCGGGCATATTCCCGCCGATATCGGCATCGTCTGCCAAAACGTGGGCACCGCCGCCGCCATCCATCGGGCGGTGCATCTGGGTGAGCCGCTGATCTCCCGCATCGTCACCGTCACCGGCGATGCCGTGGCCCAGCCGCAAAATTTCGACGCTCTGATCGGTACCCCCTTCGCCGACCTGCTGGCGGCGGCCCGGCTGCATCAGGAGCGGCTCTCCCGGCTACTGATGGGGGGGCCGATGATGGGAGTGGCGGTGGCGCATGAGCAGATCCCGGTGATCAAGACCACCAACTGCATCCTCGCCGCCAGCGAGCAGGAGATGCCCCTCCCCCCGGCGGAACAGCCCTGCATCCGCTGCGCCATGTGCGAGCAGGTCTGCCCCGCCACGCTGCTGCCACAGCAGCTGTACTGGTTCGCCAAAGGGCGCGAGTTCGACAAGGCGCGCCACCACAACCTGTTCGACTGCATCGAGTGCGGTGCCTGCGCCTATGTCTGCCCCAGCCACATTCCGCTGGTGCAGTATTACCGCTTCGCCAAGTCCGAGATTCGTACCGAAGAAGCGGAACAGCGCAAGGCCGACCACGCGCGGCGGCGCTTCGAAGCCCGCCAGGCCCGGCTCGAACGGGAGCGCGCCGAGAAGGAGGCTCGCCGCAAGGCCCGGGCCGAAGAGGCCGCCTTGGCGCAGCAGGCGCGCAGGAGTAGCGATGGGGAGGAGCCGAAATCCGGCGCCGCCCCGGCAGCCACTGCTGCCCCTGACCTGAAACAGCTGAAAACCGCCGCGGCGGTGGCCCGTACCAAACTGAAGAAAGCCCGCGACGGCCTCAAAAACGCGCAGGAGAAAAAGCTCGATGGGATCGACGCCCTGCAGGCTACGGTGACCGAGCTGGAGCAAAAATCGCAGGCGGCGCAGCGCGCCCTCGAGGCGGCGGAGCAGGCGGAAGCGGCCAGCGCGGGCGAGAAGGGGGTCGACCTGAAGCAACTCAAGATCGACGCCGCCATGGCGCGCGCAACGGTGACCAAGCTGGAGCGGGCGCTGGCAAACACAGAGGATGAGCAGGGCCGCCGGGAGCTGGAAGCGGAACTGGTCGCTGCACGCAACCAATCGGACACATTGCAGCAGCGTTTGCGCGAGCACTCATCGGCCTGACCCCAACTGATACCGACAAGAGGATCGAACACCGATGTCACTGATCCGAGTGAGCTCACCCCATCTGCACAAGGGCAACAGCGTGGCCAAGGTGATGCGTCTGGTGATGCTGGCGATGCTGCCCGGCATCGTGGCGATGACCCTCTTTTTCGGCTGGGGCACCCTGATCCAGATCGTCTGGGCCGCTCTGCTGGCACTGGGGTTCGAAGCCGCCATACTCAAGCTGCGCCAGCGTCCGGTACTGTGTTCCCTCAAGGATGGCAGTGCCCTGGTCAGCGCCCTGCTGCTGGCGGTGGCGATCCCCCCCTTCGCCCCCTGGTGGCTGACGCTGGTCGGCATTTTCGTTGCCATCGTGCTGAGCAAACACCTCTATGGCGGCCTGGGTCAGAATCCGTTCAATCCGGCCATGGTGGCCTACGCCCTGCTCCTGATCTCCTTCCCGGTGGAGATGACCCGCTGGACCTCCCCGTTCGTGCTGAGCGAGGGCGAAGGCTGGCAGGTGGCGCCGTTTCTCGACACCGTCAAGGCCATTTTCACCGCCAGCGACACCCGCTGGTATGACAGCTTCACCGGCGCCACCCCGCTGGACGCACTCCGCCACCGCGGCGGGCTGACCACCGAAGAGGTCTGGCGCCAGTCAAATGTGCTGTCACAGGGGATTGGCGCCTGGCACGCGGTCAGCGCCGCCTGGCTGATGGGCGGCATCTTTCTGCTCTATCGCAAGGTGATCACCTGGCACGCCCCCGCCGCCATGCTGCTGGCACTGGGCCTGTGCGCCAGCATGTTTTTCGGCTTCGATCCCGACAACTACGCCGACCCGTTCTTCCACCTGAGCACCGGCGCCACCATGCTGGCGGCGTTTTTCATCATCACCGACCCGGTTTCCAGCGCGACCGGCAATCGGGGGCGGGTGGTGTTTGGCGCCGGCATCGGCGTGCTGATCTTCATCATCCGCACCTGGGGCAACTACCCCGATGGGGTCGCCTTCGCGGTCCTGCTGCTGAACCTGGCCGCCCCCTTCATCGACCTCTACACCCAACCGCGCAGCTACGGCCACCGGAGCGCCCGCCGTGGAGGGGGCAACCCATGAACCCACTGATGCAGGCCATTCGCACCAACGCCATCGCCATCGGCGTTTTTGCCATCGTGACCGCGGCGATCATCGCCTTCACCCAGCTCGCCACGCGCGAGAGGATCGCCCACAACAAGGTCGAGTTTCAGGCCCGGGCGCTGTATGAGATCGTCCCCCAAAGCGTCGACCCCGAGCTGCTCTCCCATGAGATCCAGCTCCCGGCCGCACCGGAGCTGGGCTATCCTCATGGCGTCACCGGCTGGCAGGCGATCCAGGCCGGCCAGGTGGTGACCGTACTGCTGCCGGTGATTGCCCCGGATGGCTACAATGGCGATATCGAGCTGTTGGTCGGGGTGAAAGCCGACAGCTCACTGGCGGGGGTGCGGGTGCTCAGCCACAGGGAGACGCCGGGGCTGGGCGATCGGATCGAGCTGAGCAAGTCCGACTGGATTCTCTCCTTTACCGGCGCCCGCAAGGCGATCAATCATGACCCGAGCTGGGCCGTCAAAAAGGACGGGGGACGATTCGATCAGTTCACCGGCGCCACCATCACGCCGCGTGCGATCGTCAACGCCACCGCCCGCGCCATCGAGTTTTTTCGCGCCCACCGCGCCCAACTGTTGCAACCCGTTACCGCTGACGCCGCCGCCGCGGCAGGAGTCACACCATGAGCGTCGACTACCGCAAAATCACTCTGGACGGTCTCTGGAACAACAACCCCGCCCTCGTTCAGGTGCTGGGGCTCTGCCCCATGCTGGCGGTCACCGCTTCGGTGGTGAACGCCCTTGGCCTCGGCCTGGCGACCACGCTGGTGCTGGTCAGCTCCAACCTGACGGTATCCGCCTTTCGCAAGCTGGTGCCGGAAACGGTGCGCCTGCCGATCTTCGTCATGATCATCGCCTCCTTCGTCACGGCGGTGGAGCTTTTGATGCAGGCGCTCACCTATGAGCTCTACCTGATCCTGGGGATCTTCATCCCCTTGATCGTGACCAACTGTGCCATCATGGGCCGCGCCGACGCCTTTGCCAGCAAAAACCCGGTGCGCGCTTCGGTGTTGGATGGCCTGATGATGGGGGTCGGCTTCAGCGCCGTGTTGCTCCTGCTGGGCGGTATGCGCGAGCTGCTGGGCACCGGCGCGCTGTTCGCTGACATGCAGCTGCTGTTCGGTGAAGCCGCGCGCGGCTGGAAGTGGCTGATCTTCGAGGATTACCCCGGCTTCCTGTTCGCCATCCTGCCACCGGGGGCGTTTGTCGGCCTGGGGCTGCTGATTGCGCTGAAGAACATCATCGACACCCGCCTGGAAGCACGCCGCAAGCAGCAGGCCCCGAGCGGCAGCGTGGCCGGCAGCAAACGGGTGCGGGTTACCGGCTGATGGCCGACGCTAGCGCCGCTTCCTGCGCATTGTAACCGATGCCGTTTTTCATTACCCTCGGTCGAGGCTAACCGCTTTGATCAACAGGAGCCAGGGTGGGCAAACCGCTATCCGTCGTCATCTGTGATGATTCACGTCTCGCTCGCAAGCAGATGGAGCGAGCGCTGGCCCATTGGAATGTGGAGATCACGCACGCCCGCCACGGCCTGGAAGCGCTCGAGGCGATTCGGGCGGGCAAGGGGGAGCTGCTGTTTCTCGATCTCAACATGCCGCTGCTGGATGGTTATCAGGTGTTGGAGCGGATCCGGGCCAACGACCTGCCCACCCTGACCATCGTCGTCTCCGGCGACATTCAGCCGCAGGCGCGCGAGCGGGTCCTGCAACTGGGCGCGCTCGATTTCATCCGCAAACCCCTCGACCCCGAGCAGCTGAGCCGCTCGCTGCGCTCCTTTGGTCTGCTGGAAGCGCTCTCCCCCGAAAACCGCCCGGCAGACGCCCCCCCGCAGCCCGCCAAAGCGGGCGAGCCCCTGGGCCTGGACCCCATTTCGCAGGCGTTTGAGCTGACCGAGTATTATCAGGAGCTGGCCAACATCGCCATGGGCCAGGCCGCTGACCGGCTGGCCCGGCTGTTGCGGGTCTTCATCGAGCTGCCGATCCCTCGCGTGCAACTGATCGAGCTGTGCGAGCTGGACATGGCGCTGCACCAGGCGATCGGGGAACACCCGATAACCACCATCTGCCAGGGATTCATCGCCCCGGAGATCGCCGGCGAGGCGCTGCTGATGTTCAACGATGCCAGTACCCAGGATCTGGCGCTCCTGCTGGGTCACCAGGGCACCATCACCCACCAGATCGAGCGCGAGTTGCAGATGGATATCGCCAACCTGCTGATCGGCGCTTTTCTCACCGGGCTCGGCGCGCAGCTGGATCTCAGCTTCAGTCAGGGCTCACCGATCATTCTCGGCCAACACCACAACCTGCCAAACCTGCAACAGCACAACCACTGGAGCCGCACCCTGAGTATCGACGTCAGCTACCGGATCGAGGGGCGCGATCTGAGTTGCGACCTTCTGCTACTGTTTACCGAAGACTCCCTTCCGGCCCTGAATGAATTGGTGAGGCACCTGTGATGGCCAGCAGATCGGAACAGACCCTGAGTGTGGATGAGTTTCACTGGCAGCTCGGGCTACTGCAGTATCTGGATGTCGGCCTGATCGTACTGGACACTGAGCACCGCATTCACCTTTGGAACAACTTCATGGTCAACCACTCCGGTGTGCGCGATGCGATCGCCTACGGCAAACGGCTCGAAGAGCTGTTCGATGATTTCCCCGGCCACTGGTTCCAGCGCAAACTCGAAAGCGTTTTCATGCTGCACAACCGCGCCTTCATCACCTGGGAGGAGCGCCCCTACCTGTTCCGCTTCAAGCCCTACCACCCGATCACCGGGCAGGCCGAGTTCATGTATCAGAATGTGACATTGATCCCCCTCTCCTCGCCCAACGGTGAGGTCGAGCATGTCGGCATCATGATCTATGACATGACGGCAGCGGCCATGAGCCAGCAAGCCCTGCGTGAAGTCAACGCCGAGCTGGCCCGGCTCAGCCGCACCGACAAGCTCAGTGGCCTGGCCAACCGCGGCTACTGGGAGGAGTGCCTGCGCCAGGAGTATGAACGCTTTCGCCGCACCCAGGTGCCCTCCAGCCTGGTGATGATGGATGTGGACCACTTCAAGGCGATCAACGACAGCCACGGCCACCAGGCCGGTGATGAGGTGATACGCGCCCTCTCCGCTCTGCTGCGCCGCCATGCCCGCGCCACCGACACCCCCGGGCGTTACGGCGGTGAAGAGTTTGGCGTGCTGCTGATCAACACCTCCGCCAGCAATGCCATGGTATTCGCGGAGCGGGTTCGGGGCGCGGTCGAGACGCTGGAGGTTCGCCACGGCCCCAACCGCATCCGGTTTACCATCAGCCTCGGCATCGCTCAGCTCGGCCACCAGCATCGCTCCCACGAGGAGTGGATGCGCGACGCCGACGATGCGCTCTACTACTCCAAGGAGCATGGCCGCAACCGTACCACCCTGGCCGAGGATCTGAAATAATCGCCGCTTTGCCCGTAACCGGACAGACCACGATGAATGCCGAAAAGCGCTACCAGATCTTCAGCCGCCTGCAGGCGGAAAACCCCAACCCTAAAACCGAGCTGGAGTACACCACCCCGTTCGAGCTGCTGATTGCGGTGATGCTCTCAGCCCAGGCCACCGACGTCAGCGTCAACAAGGCGACCCGCACCCTATTCCCCTGCGCCAATACGCCGGAAGCGATCCTCGCCCTCGGCGTGGAGGGGCTGAAACGACACATCAAAACCATCGGCCTGTTCAACACCAAGGCCGAGAACATCATCAAAACCTGCCGGATTCTGCTCGAGGAGCACGACGGCCAGGTACCCCAGACCCGTGCCGAGTTGGAGAGGCTGCCCGGGGTGGGCCGCAAGACCGCCAATGTGGTGCTCAACACCGCGTTTGGTCAACCCACCATGGCGGTGGATACGCATATCTTTCGCGTCGCCAACCGCACCCGCATCGCCCCCGGCAAGAATGTTCGCGAGGTGGAAGAAAAACTACTGCGCCACATCCCCCGGCCCTTTCTGCACGATGCCCACCACTGGCTGATTCTCCACGGTCGCTACGTCTGCACGGCGCGCAAGCCCCGTTGCGGTGGCTGCGTGATCGAAGATCTGTGCGAATACAAGCAGAAAAGCGAGTGCGATTAGCCCTTCTCGTTACCCACAGTTTCTGTGGATAAAATGGTGAATAGTAGTGGGACGGATGGCCCGATCCAGCGTATTCAAAGGCGTTCAGCCAATTGGTAACAAAAGCGCCAGATTTTCATCAAATCCTTTATATTCAATATGTTATGTTTGTCAACAACACAATGCGGCCGGCTTGCGACAGGTTATACAGGCGGCGGGGCCGGGCCGCGCCCGCCATGTGTACAATTTGAAAAAAAAGCGCCCTGTCAAGGCGCTTTTTTTATTTCATGTCAATTTCATGACCCGGTTCAACCCTCCGGCAATTCGATCTCAATGTGTGTCTTGGGTCGGCAACAGCAGGTGAGTATCTCATCCTCCTGCAGCTCCACCAGCCCGTCCTGCACATACTCCACCTCGCCATCCAGCAGGCGCACTTTGCAGCAGCCGCAGTAACCGCCGCGACAGTTGTAGGGGGCGGGAATCTCCTGGGCCTCGAGTGCGTCCAGCAGAGAAAACTCATACTGGTAGAAGAAGGTGTGGTAGTTGTTGACCTTGATGCGTGGAATCCCTGACATACGTCCCCCGCCTACAGATCGAAGCCGTCAAAATCGTCGCTATCGACATCGTTGTCGATCTGACCGACCAGGTAGGAGCTGATCTCCGCCTCCTGGGGCGCCACCTGCACGTTGTCACTGATCAGCCAGCCGTTCATCCAGGGCAGCGGGTTCTGGCGCGGCGGGAAGAGCTCACGCAACCCCAGCGCCTTCATGCGGACATTGGTGATGTACTCCACATAGTCGCCCAGAATGCGCGCGTTCAGACCGATCATGGAACCCTCCCGAAACAGGTATTCGGCCCACGCCTTCTCCTGCTCCGCCGCCTCGCGGAACATGGCATACACCTGCTCTTCACACTCGGCGGCGATCTGCTTGAACTGTGCGCCTTCGGCTCCCGATGCGATCAGGTTGAGCATCTGCTGAGTGCCGGTCAGATGCAGCGCCTCATCCCGCGCGATCAGCTTGATGATCTTGGCGTTTCCCTCCATCAGGGCGCGTTCGGCAAAGGCGAAGGAGCAGGCAAAGCTGACATAGAAGCGGATCGCTTCCAGCACGTTCACCGAAACCAGCGTCAGGTAGAGTTTTTTCTTCAGGGCAGGGAGCGAGGCGTCGTAGCGGATACCATTGATCTGGTGCACACCGGCTCCCTGCACCGAATAGATGCTGACCAGATGGATGAACTCATCATACAGCCGGGTGACGGTTTGCGCCCGCTGGATGATTTCCGGAGTGGTCACGATGGTGTCGAACACCTCGGCGGGCTCGGTGATGATGTTGCGGATGATATGGGTATAGGAGCGGCTGTGGATGGTCTCGCTGAACGCCCAGGTTTCAAACCAGGTTTCGAGCTCCGGCAGCGACACCACCGGCAGAAAGGCCACGTTGGGCGAGCGCCCCTGTACCGAGTCGAGCAGGGTCTGGTATTTCAGGTTGCTGAGAAAGATGTGTTTCTCATGCTCCGGCATCTCCATGAAATCCTTGCGATCATTGGTCAGGTCGACCTCTTCCGGCCGCCAGAAGAAAGAGAGCTGCTTTTCTATCAGCTTCTCGAAGATCGGGTATTTCTGCCTGTCATAGCGGGCCACGTTGACCGGGCGACCGAAAAACATCGGCTCCCGGGTGGCGTCGTGGTTACTCGGACTGAAAGTGGAATAGGACATCGCTGCTTTCCTGCCTGAAAGGGACAAACCTGAAGCGGACGCGCACCGGCTGCACGCGCCCGTTGCCATACAGATCGGGGGGTTGAATCAGAGCTTGCAGGCCCCGCCCTCGCACTCGCCGGTGTCGGCCTCAGCCTGATCGGTGGCGCCATCACGGGTGTTGTGGTAGTAGAGAGTCTTGAGACCGTACTTGTAGGCGGTCAGAAGATCCTGCAACAGCTGCTTCATCGGCACCCTATTGGCCGGAAATTTGGATGGATCGTAGTTGGTGTTGGCCGAGATCGACTGGTCGACGAACTTCTGCATGATGCCCACCAGTTGCAGATAGCCGGTGTTGTTGGGAATATCCCAGAGCAGTTCATACTGCTCTTTCAGCTCCAGATATTCGGGCACCACCTGCTTCATGATGCCATCCTTGCTCGCCTTCACCGACACGAACCCCCGCGGAGGCTCGATGCCGTTGGTGGAGTTGGTGATCTGGGAGGAGGTTTCGCAGGGCATCAGCGCCGTCAGGGTACTGTTGCGCAGGCCAAACTCGCGGATATCCTCGCGCAGGGTCTCCCAGAAGTAGTGCAGCGGCTCCTGGCAGTAGTCGTCGATGTCGCGTTTGTAGGTGTCGATCGGCAGCAGCCCCTTGGCGTAGGTGGTCTCGTTGAACTTCGGGCAGGGCCCCATCTCCTTGGCCAGCTGGTTGGATGCCTTGAGCAGGTAGTATTGGATCGCCTCGAAGGTGCGGTGAACCAGGCCGTTGCCGCTGCCATCGGAGTAGCGCACGCCGTTTTTGGCCAGGTAGTAGGCAAAGTTGGTCACCCCCACGCCCAGCGTGCGACGCCCCATGCTGGCGTTGCGCGCGGCCGGAATCGGGTAGTCCTGATAATCCAGCAGGTTGTCCAGGGCGCGCACGATCAGATCCGCCAGGTCTTCCAGCTCATCCAGAGTGTTCAGAGCACCCAGGTTGAACGCCGACAGGGTGCAGAGTGCGATCTCACCGTTGGGGTCGTTGACATCCTGCAGCGGCTTGGTCGGCAATGCCACCTCGAGGCAGAGGTTGGATTGTTTCACCGGTGCCACGGCCGGGTCGAACGGGCTGTGGGTGTTGCAGTGGTCCACGTTCTGTACATAGATGCGACCGGTGGAGGCGCGTTCGGACATCATCAGACCAAACAGCTCGACCGCCTTGATGGTTTTCTTGCGAATCGACTCATCCTGTTCGTACTGCAGATAGAGACGCTCGAACTCCTCCTGATCGGCGAAGAACGCCTCATACAGCCCCGGCACCTCATGTGGGCTGAACAGCGTGATGTTGCCCCCCTTGATCAGGCGCTGGTACATCAGCTTGTTGATCTGCACGCCGTAGTCGATATGACGCACCCGGTTCTCTTCCACCCCGCGGTTGTTCTTCAGCACCAACAGGGACTCCACCTCCAGATGCCAGATCGGGTAGAACAGGGTGGCCGCACCGCCGCGCACCCCGCCCTGGGAGCAGGATTTGACGGCGGTCTGGAAGTGCTTGTAGAACGGAATGCAGCCGGTATGGAACGCCTCCCCGTTACGGATCGGGCTACCGATGGCGCGGATACGCCCGGCGTTGATACCGATGCCGGCCCGCTGGGAGACATACTTGACGATCGCCGCGGCGGTGGCGTTGATGGAATCCAGGCTGTCATCGGTTTCAATCAGTACGCAGGAGCTGAACTGGCGTGTTGGCGTGCGCACCCCGGCCATGATCGGGGTCGGCAGCGATAGCTTGAACAGCGAGGTGGCGTCATAGAACCGTTTGACATAATCCAGCCGCGTTTCCCGCGGGTAACTGGAAAACAGGCAGGCGGAGACCAGCATATACAACTGCTGTGGGCTCTCGAAAATCTTGCCGCTGACACGGTTCTGCACCAGATATTTGCCCTCCAGCTGCTTGACCGCCGCATAGCTGAAGTTCATGTCGCGCGTATGATCGAGATAATCGTTCAGCTGGTCGAACTCCTCCCGGCTGTAATCCTCAAGTAGATGGCGGTCGTAGCGGCTCTCTTCCACCATGCGCACGACATGGTCGTACAGATGGGGGGGCTCGAACTCATTGAAGGCCCGTTTGCGCAGGTGGAAGATCGCCAGCCGCGCGGCCAGGTACTGATAATCGGGGGCCTCTTCCGAAATCAGATCGGCCGCTGACTTGATCAGCGTTTCATGGATGTCGGAGGTGGTGATCCCCTCGTAAAACTGAAGGTGAGCGCTGAGCTCGACCTGCGAAACCGAGACGTTCTCGAGCCCCTCCGCCGCCCAGATTATCACGCGGTGAATCTTCTCCAGGTCGATCGGCTCGCGGCGTCCATCACGTTTGGTAACCATCAGATTCTGCTGCATATGACGCTCATTCCAGTTTCAGTCGCTGTTGTCGTTCAGGCGTGGCTCCGCCCGCATTCCCTGAAGCAGCCCGCCCGGCACCGTGGCCGCCGATGCCGTCATCGACACGCCCGAGGGGAACACCTGAGCATTTTTTGGCCGAAAAACACTATATGTAGTGTGCCGCTGCTTGCGGGGCACCAAATATAGACTTCAAAGGGAAGATTTCAATCTTGATTTCATGCCGCTTCAGGTGTAGTCCCGGATCGGCCTGCGGCACAGTGCGCGCCACCATGGGCGCTGGGGCGGAGCGAGCCCGATGATGATTTTTTTTCATCTTGAAACACAAACACCGTCGGCGCGGCCAAGGAGCCCGCGCCCCGCGATGGCCACGCCGAGCCGGGCTACTTGCCGATCCCGCCCATGATGCCCCGCACGGCGGCCGGGATGTCGCCGGGCAGCAATACGACTTTGGCGTTTTCACCCGCTGACATCTCCTTGATCGCATCCACATACTTCTCACCCAGCAGATACACCACCGGTAACTCGTTGCCCTGGATCGCTGAGGTCACTTTTTCGATGGCGCTCTGACTGGCCTGCGCCAACACCACCTTGGCCTCGGCATCCCGCCGCGACGCTTCCAGCCGCCCCTCCGCTTCCAGTATCGCGGCGGCCTTTTCACCATCGGCGCGGGTAACGGTGGCACGGCGCTGACGCTCCGCCGCCGCCTGCTCCTCCATCGCCGTCTGCATCGTCTGAGAGGGGTTGATATCCTGAATTTCGACTGTTTTCAGGGTGATCCCCCAGTCGGCGATATCGTCCGAGATCGCCCCCTTGAGCTTGGCCTTGATACTGTCGCGGTTGGAGAGGGCCTCATCCAGGCTCATCTCGCCGATGATGGAGCGCAGCGAGGTCTGCACCAGATTCTGGATCGCAAAACGGTAATCCTCGACCCCGTAAACCGCCTTTTCCGGCGAGACGATATTGATATAGGCCACGGCGTTGGCGATGATCACCGCGTTGTCGAGGGTGATCACCTCCTGCGAGGGAATATCCAGCACAATGTCTTTGGTCGTGACCTTGTAGGCCACATTGTCGATGTAGGGAAAGATGATATTCAGCCCCGGCCCCAGCGTTTTGTAATACTTGCCGAGGCGCTGCACCACATGCTTGCTGCCTTGAGGCACGATTTTGACCCCCAGAAACAGGGTGATCACCACCAGGGCCAGAAATACACCGGCCATTGTCAATCCATCGATCAGCATCCGTTTATCCTCGTACAATGAGTTGAAAATCTGCTCGTATCAGCTTTTTCTGACGATCAGCGTATTGCCGGAGATCTCCGTGATCACCACCCGATCCCCCACCTCGACCGGCTGCTCACAGATGAACTCCCATTCATCATCCCCCAGCACCGGGGTGGTGAATCGGACCCGTCCACGGCGCTCCGGCTGCGGGGTCTGTATCACCTGGCCGGTTTCACCCAGTACCGCCTCGCGGGAGATGCCGGCCTTGGTCCGGTCCCGCATCAGCGGTCGCAGCAGGCGGAACCAGGCCAGGGCAAACAGAGCGGATCCCACCGCCCACAGCACCAGTTGCAGGCTCAGCCCCATCGCCGGCAGCAGCCAGACCAGCAGCGCCATCAACATGGCCCCCAGACCAAACCAGAAAATGGTAAAGCTCGGCACCGCCAGCTCCGCCAGCATCAACAACATGCCAAACACGAACCAGTGCCAGTATTCGATCTGTAGCTCCATGTTCACTCCCTGAATGGAAAGAAACGGAAGATGATTATGCACCGCCCACCTTGGCAGGTCGATAGGCGTGACACTATCGGGAGGGGGGCTGTTACGCGGATGCGGCATTGTGCTCAAAGGCGGCGTATAATCCCGCGGCAAGGTCCACCGAAACTGACATGACAGCTCAACCTGGCTGAGAGAGACTTCGCAATGTCGACAAGCATGTCCCGTGCACTGGCACACAACTTTCTGGGCAACGCCCCGCTCTGGTACAAGCAGACCATCCTGTTTTTCCTTATCGCCAACCCGGTCTGCCTCTGGCTGATCGGCCACCAGGCCACCGGCTGGCTCCTGATCGCCGAGTTTATTTTCACCCTGGCCATGGCCCTCAAGTGCTACCCGTTGTTGCCCGGCGGGCTGCTCGCCACCGAGGCTCTGCTGCTGGGCATGACCTCGCCGGAAGCGCTCTACGCCGAGGTGCAGACCAACCTGCCGGTGATCCTGTTGCTGATGTTCATGGTGGCCGGGATCTATTTCATGAAAAGCCTGCTACTGGTGGCCTTTACCAACATTTTGCTGCACGTTCGCTCCAAGTATCTGCTGGCGCTGATGTTCAGCATGACCGCCGCCTTGCTGTCGGCGTTCCTCGATGCGCTGACCGTCACGGCGGTCATCATCACCGTGACGGTCGGTTTTTTCTCGGTTTACCACAAGGTCGCCTCCGGCAAGGGGTACCAGCACACCACCCACGACCACAGCAGCGACCATGAAGTGGTCGACCTCTACCGGGAAGATCTGGAAGGGTTTCGCGCCTTTCTGCGCAGCCTGTTGATGCACAGCGCCATCGGCACCGCTTTGGGGGGGGTGTGCACGTTGGTGGGCGAGCCCCAGAACCTGCTGATCGCCAAGACCGTCGGCTGGGACTTCGGCGAGTTCTTCGTCGCGATCGCCCCCGTTTCCATGCCGGTGCTGGTAGCCGGCTTGCTCACCTGTGTCCTGCTGGAGAAGTTCAAGCTGTTTGGCTATGGCGCCAATCTGCCCCGGCCCGTTCTGCTGGTGCTACAGGAGTTTGCCGCTGCCGAGCGCGCCAAGCGAACGGTGAGCCAGAAGGCGGCGCTGATGGTGCAGGCGGTTGCCGCCGTGGTGCTGGTGGTGGGACTGGCCCTGCACTTGGCGGAGGTGGGGCTGATCGGCCTGCTGGTGATCATTCTGATCACCTCCTTCAACGGTGTGACCGACGAGCACCAGATTGGTCGGGCGTTCCAGGAGGCCCTGCCTTTCACCGCCTTGCTGGTGGTGTTTTTCGCCATCGTGGCGGTGATACATGAGCAACATCTGTTCACTCCGATCATCACGGCGGTTTTGGCGCTGCCACCGGAGGAGCAGCCGGCCATGTTTTTCATCGCCAACGGCCTACTGTCGATGATCTCCGATAATGTGTTCGTCGCCACCGTGTATATCAGCGAGATCAAGCAGGCCCTGGAGAGCGGCGCCATCAGCCGTGAGCATTTCGAGCATCTGGCGATAGCGATCAATACCGGCACCAACCTGCCCAGCGTCGCTACCCCCAACGGTCAGGCCGCGTTTCTGTTCCTGCTCACCTCGGCCATCGCGCCGCTGGTGCGGCTCTCCTACGGTCGCATGGTGCTCATGGCCCTGCCCTACACCCTGGTGCTGAGCGGGGTCAGCCTGCTGGCGGTGATATTTTTCGTCACCACCTGACGCCGCCGACCCGCCAGGGGCTGGTGCCCCGCCGCTTCGGTCGGCGGCACCGGTCGGCGGGGCTCAAGCCTCTGCCGAGGTCTTGAAACGGGCGATCAGCCCGCGCATGGAGTCCGACTCCCGGCGCAGCGCGTTACTCACCTCCCGCGCACTTTCAACCCGGGCCACCAGCGAATCGGCGCTCTCCTCCAGCGCCTTCGCCCGGCGCCCGACCCGGCCGGTTTCATCACGCTGGGTGGCGATCGCCCGGCTGATCCCGGCGCTGTGGCTCTCCAACTCCACGAACTGCTTCTGCAGCCGCTCCAAAAAGGCGTGTAGCGCGGTGATTTGGGAGCGGTTTTGGTTGCCCGCATCGCGCATCCCCTCCAGCTGCTGCTCCACCTCGCCCACCCCGGCCACCAGCTCCTCCACCCATTGGCAGATATCACGGGTGGACTCCGAGGTGCGTTGTGACAACACCCTGACCTCGTCCGCCACCACGGCAAACCCGCGCCCATGCTCACCGGCGCGGGCGGCTTCGATGGCGGCGTTCAGCGCCAGCAGGTTGGTCTGATCGGCGATGCTGGCGATGATGTTGATCACCTGGCTGATGCGGCCACTGGATTCGACCAGCGTGGTGATCGATTCACTGACCCGATTGATGATGTTGACGGCGTGATCGGCTGCCTGTTCGCTGCTGCCGATCCCCCGTTGCGCTTCCGCGTTGGCCGCCAGGGCCTCGCGAACCGTATGGGCGGACTGGTCACTGGCCGCCTCGATGGCGCTCGATTGCTCGGCAATGTTGTTCATCGACCGGTTGACGTCATCGATCAACTGACGGGTCTGGTTCGAGGTGTCGTGCAGGGCCTGCGCTTCCTGATCCAGATGGGCGGAACGTTCGGTCAGGCTGGCGGCCGCGCGGCGGATATCGGCGATAAAATGCTCGAAGCGCTCGACTAAACCACTGAGCGCCCGGTTGACGCCGGCCACCTCATCCTTGCCAACGATCGCAGGCACACCGGTCAGATCGCTGTTGCGGTCCATGGCGGTCAAATCCCGTTCCATCCTCTGCAGGCGCAGGATCACGGTATGGCGCAGCCAGAGCGTCATGGTCACCACCACGACCAGAAACAGCGCCGCACCCGCAACCAGAAAGTTCTGCTGCCCGGCGAGAAAGTTGAGCAGCCCCTGCGCGGCCGCCGACAGCTCCTCGCGGCTGCCTTTCTGCCGCGCCTGAATCGCCGTGAGCATCGGTTCGAGCGTCGGCACCAGATCAAAATCGACCTGCTGCCCGATCGTGTAGTAACTCTTTTGACTGATACCGGCGGCCATCCGGTCCAGGTAGGCCATCACCCGGTCAAATTCGGCACGATGCGCCTTGGCCCACTCACTGAGCCCGACGTTGTTTTCGATCCGCTGCCAGTGGCTGGGCAGCGCCTGTTGCAACTCGGCGTGGATCGGCTCGATCTCCTCCCACAACAGCAGTTGCGCCTTGGTTTTGTAGGAGAGATCCTGCAGCCGGCGGTGATCCTGTTCCAGATCGACCAGCAGCCAGGTCTCTTCGAGGCTGGTGTGAATCAGGTTGGTGGACGCATCCTCCGCCTCGAGAATAATACTCCAGGCCAGCGTGGTGAGGCCGGCCAGCGCCAGCACGCAGAGAAAAGCGAAAAACAGGATACGAGAGCGGACTGTGCCAAACATGGTGACTCCAAATGCATACTACGGTCGGCAGAATAGGTCCGCTAGATGACTGTTTGATGATGGCGCCGTGAACAAGAGCAAAATGTCGCCGGTTTGCGGACAGCGGGCCGCTAGCCGCTGCGGCTCACCCGCCGGCGGGCTCAGGCGCTTTCAGGCGGGGCAGGCCAAAAGAGATCAGCAGCGTCGCGACCAGCATGACGGTCGAAATCCAGAGGCAGGCCTGCAGCCCACCACTGCCCATTCCCGCCCACTGAAACACCCCGCCAGACAGCAGGGTACCGACCAGACGCCCCATGGCGTTGGCCATGTAATAGAAGCCCACATCCAGCGACACACCGTCACGGTCGGCGTAACTCACGATCAGATAGCTGTGCAGCGACGAATTGACGGCAAACACGGCGCCAAACAGCAGCAGGCCGCCGATCAACACCCACGCCGGGTCCAGTTCCAGGCGCAGCCCCAGCGCGATCAGCCCCGGCAGCAGGGCCAGCAGGGCCACCCAGCGGATCGCCGCCGCGCCATCGGGCACCGTTCCCGCCGCTGCGCCGGTAATCCGCGGCGCCAGCGCCTGCACCGCGCCGTAGCCGATCACCCAGAGCGCCAGAAAGCCACCGGTCTGGCTGTAACTCCAGCCCAGAGTTTGGGACAGAAACACCGGCAGGGCGACCACAAACCAGACATCCCGGGCGCCGAAAAGAAACATCCGTGCCGCCGATAGAATGTTGATGGCGCGGCTCTTGGAGAAGAGGTCGCGAAATTTCGGCCTATGCTTCGCCCGGCCCAGGTCCTGCTTGAGCAGCAGCAGACTCAGCAGCCACACCAGCGTCAGGGTGATCGCCATCGCCGCCACCGCCCCGGCAAAGCCCAGCCCCGTCAGCAGCGCACCGCCCATGAAGAAGCCCACCCCCTTGAGTGCGTTCTTGGAGCCGGTGAGCAGCGCCACCCAGCTGTAGAGCGCGCCCTGCGCATCCGCCGGCAGCAGCAGCTTGATGGAGCTTTTGGCACTCATCTTGTTGAGATCCTTGGCGACGCCGGAGAGCGCCTGCGCCGCCATCACCCAGGGCACCGTGAGCCAGACGGCGGGCACCAGCAGCATCATCAGAGCGATCACCTGCAGCGCCAGGCCGATCTGCATGGTACGGTTGAGCCCCAGCCGGGCACCCAGCCAGCCCCCCACCAGATTGGTGATCACGCCGAAAATTTCATAGAACAGAAACAGCAGCGCAATCTGCAACGGCGAGTAGCCCAGGGCGTGGAAGTGCAACACCACCAGCATGCGCAGGGCGCCATCGGTCAGGGTGAACGCCCAGTAGTTGCCAGTGACCACCAGATACTGGCGGATGGCGGGAGAGAGCTGGCTGAGCATGGTCTGGTGCACTCCTGTCGTCATCAGATCAAATCCGAACGCGGGCTCAGGCCCGATCCAGCCGCCCCACCTTCAGTGCCAGTTCGGCGGTGCGGTTGGCGTAGCCCCACTCGTTGTCATACCAGACATAGAGCTTCACCTGGCGGGCGTCCACCACCATGGTGGAGAGGGCGTCGACAATGCCCGAGCGCGGATCGGTCTTGTAATCGATCGACACCAGCGGGCGCTCCTCATAGCCCAGTATCCCCTTCAGCTCCCCTTCGGCGGCAGCCTTCAGCAGGGCGTTGACCTCCTCCACAGTGGTGTCGCGGGCCACCTCAAACACGCAATCGGTGATGGAGGCGTTGGCCAGCGGCACGCGGATGGCGTGGCCGTTCAGCTTCCCCTTCAGCTCCGGGAAGATATGGGTGATCGCCGTGGCGGAGCCGGTGGTGGTCGGGATCAGGCTCATGCCGCAGGCGCGGGCGCGGCGCAGATCCTTGTGCGGCGCATCCAGAATGGTCTGGGTGTTGGTGACGCAGTGGATGGTGGTCATGGAGCCATGCTCGATGCCCAGCTGCTCGTGGATCACTTTCACCACCGGCGCCAGACAGTTGGTGGTGCAGGAGGCGGCCGTGACGATACGGTGCCGGGCCGGATCGTACAGATGATCGTTGACCCCCAGCACCAGATCCAGCACCCCCTCCTGCTTCACCGGCGCGGTGACGATCACCCGCTTTACCCCCTGTTCCAGATAAGCCTGCAACAGCACCTTTTTCTTCATCTGGCCGGAGGCTTCGATCACCAGATCGCAGCCGGACCAGTCGCTCGCCTCGATCGCCCTGTTGCGGCTGACCGCGATGCGCCGGCCGCCGACCCGGATCGACGCCCCTTCCGCCGTCGCCTCGCGCTGCCAGCGGCCATGCACCGAATCGAAATTGAGCAGATGCGCCAACGTCGCGGCGTCGGCGGCCGGATCGTTGATCTGAACGATCTCCATCTCACTCTGCTCACACAGCACCCGCATGGTCAAACGCCCCATGCGCCCAAACCCGTTGATCCCCACCTTGATGCTCATGCTGAAACTCCTGCCCGGAAAAAAGCTATCGAAAACGGACGCAACGGCGTTGCCAGCGACGCCCCCATCCCCTGTTACCTTCTATTGTTACCCTCTATCAAACCAGTGCCGGGTGCGGTTGACAAAAGCCACCAGCGACAGCATCACCGGCACCTCCACCAGCACCCCCACCACCGTGGCCAACGCCGCGCCGGAGTGCAGGCCAAACAGGGAGATCGCCACCGCCACGGCCAGCTCAAAGAAATTCGAGGTGCCGATCATGCAGGCCGGCGCGGCCACATTATGGGGCAGTCGCAGCCGGTAGGCGGCGGCGTAGGCGATGATGAAGATACCATAGGTCTGGATCAGTAGCGGGATGGCGATCATGCCGATGGTCTGCGGCTGAGCGATGATGGTTTCCGCCTGAAAACCGAACAGCAGCACCACCGTGGCCAGAAGCCCCAGAATCGACCAAGGCTTGAGTAGACGCAGAAAGCTCTCCAGACGGGCGCCCGTGCCGCTACGCTCCAGCCGGCGCCGCGTCCAGACCCCGGCCACCAGCGGCAGCACCACATAGAGCACCACCGACAGCAGCAGGGTTTCCCAGGGCACCTGAATATCGCTGACACCCAATAGAAAGGCGGCGATGGGGGCAAAGGCAAAGACCATGATGATGTCATTGACCGACACCTGCACCAGAGTGTAGTTGGGATCGCCCTTGGTCAACTGGCTCCAGACAAACACCATCGCGGTGCAAGGGGCCACCCCCAGCAGGATCATGCCGGCGATATACTCGCCCGCCGTTTGCGGATCGACCCACTCGGCAAAAATGACGCGAAAGAACAGCCAGCCCAGCGCGGCCATGGTAAAGGGTTTGATCAGCCAGTTGACGATCAGCGTCAACACCAGCCCCTTTGGCTTTTTACCCACATCCTTGATCGAGCTGAAGTCGATCTGCACCATCATCGGGTAGATCATCACCCAGATGAACAGCGCCACCACCAGATTGACATGGGCAAACTCCAGCCCCGCCACCGCCGCAAAGAGACCCGGCACCAGGTTGCCCAACCCCACCCCAGCGAGGATGCCCAGTGCGACCCACAGGGTCATATAGCGCTCGAAAATGCCCATTTCGTTTTTGCTTACCCCAACAGTTGCTGAATCTCGTCCGCGCTGGCCACTTTGCCTTCGAGCAGAATCTCATCATCGATCGCCAGCGCCGGTGTGCGCATGACACCCGCATCGATGATGGCATTGGTATCGGTGACCTTTTCGATCTCGAAGTGGATCCCTTTGGCGTTGGCGGCCTGCTCAGCGTTTTCAGCCAGCTGTTTGCATTTGGCACAACCACTGCCATAAATGGTGAATTTCATCCTGTCTTCCTCATGTTCAGTGTTTCCGATCAACCTGACCTGCTCAGGCAGGCCAGACGTTGCCATATATCAAGCCGGTGATGGTAGCCATCACCACAACCAGTGCACAGTAGACCAGTGTTTTCTCGCTGCTCAGAATGGTGCGAATCACCAGCATATTGGGCAGTGACAGAGCCGGACCCGCCAGCAACAGGGCCAACGCCGGCCCCTTGCCCATGCCGGCCCCCATCAGTGCCTCTACGGCGGTAAAGCAGATGCATGATGGTGCCGATGACCAGCGCAAACAGAATGGCACCCACTGCACGGGCGATACCGATCTCGGCACCGAGTACCTTGGCCGTCACTACCACCGCCATCACATTGATCGCCGGACCGGAATAGAGAAAGGCGATCGCAGCGCCAAGGCCCGCGCCACGCTTGTAGATGCCGCCGAACAACGGCAGCACCGTACAGGAGCATACCGCCAGCAAGGCACCCGAAACGGAGGCCACGCTGAATGCGACCGGCTTGGAGGCGTCAGGCCCCAGGTAACGCATCACGGCACCCTGGCTGATATAGACCGCCATGGCGCCAGCGATCAAAAACGCGGGTAACAGACAGAGGATGACATGCTCACGCGCATACCAGTGGGTCAGACGCACCGCCTCGAGTATGGCGTTGTCAAAGCGCGCGCTACCCGCCGGTACAAAATAGATGGTCAGAAAGGCCGCCAGCATGAGAAACAGCAGGTTGCCTTCACGCCGGTTACTGTCATAGAGCCCTAACAGTTGCTTGTACACGACAGGTACCTCGGTATTCAGGTGGTTGGACCGGCCAGCGCCGTACCACAGGCATTGCCACCCCTGCCGGGGCGATCGCCCATCGCCTTCAGACGCGCCAGTGGCCGCTGCAGCGTGCCGGGGGCGTGTGTGCGCGTCTGCCGCAGTACATCCCGCATCCAGTCATGCAGCAACGGGTGCAGGCGATAAAATACCCACTGTCCTCGACGCCGATCCAGCAACAACCCGGCCTTGCGCAACTGCCTGAGATGACGCGAAATTTTGGGCTGGGGCAGATCCAGTGCCGCCATCAGTTCACACACACACAGCTCCCCCTCCTGCTCGATCAGCAGCAGGCTGAGCAAGCGCGTTTCATCCGCCAGCGCCTTGTAGAACGCGAGCGGCTGCAACACGCTCACCTCTGAGCTCACCTCCTTGCTGTTCACCAGTAGAAACAGACGGACTCGCTCGCTGATCTCCTGCAAGGTGCGCTCAAATGCTTTCGGGTCGTTGCTGGCCTTGGGGTCCGGGAAGTCCCAGGCCAGCACCACACCGCTCCCGGGCCAGTGGCGGCATTCACGATGCGCCTTGTCACACAGGCTGATCACATAGTCAAAATGCTGGCCACAAAAAGTTTCGATCGATTTTGACACCAGCCCCTGAGCCGCCAATCCGAAGCTCTTCAGCGCCTCGAGGGTACGGGGGTCGACCTCTGACGGCTCAGTGCCGGCACTGAAGGCGTCAAACCGCTCGCCACCGAAGTGACGCAGCAACACCTCAGCCATCTGTGAGCGGGCGGAGTTGGCTGAGCAGAGAAAAAGCACGCGTGGTTTCATATCACCCCCGTATATCCCCCGATCAATATATACGAAAAACCGTATATGTAAACCGGAAAACCCCGTTGTGGCCGTGCACTTTTCTTTTCATTCCCGTCATAAAGGGCCCCATGGCACGACTGGCCATGGGGGCAAGGTGAGCGGTCTGAAACAGCGACGCGCCCGCGGCCGTGTCAGTGGCGCCAACACACCGTGGGCCCAACCCGTTCGCGCCCCCTGCCAGCAGGCTGTCCCCACCGGCGCCGGCGGGCCGATGCGATAAACCACTCGCCCCCTCGGGTTCGCCGGCCCGATCTTCAACCCAGCGGGAGTTCGGCATGGGGGTACTTGACATGCTCTTTGGACGGGCGTGTCAGCAGGTACCCCAATGTCAACGGCCCCACCCTGCCGATGAGCATCACCAGCATGATGATCAGCTGGCTGGGCGCGGACAGTTCCGTGGTCAGCCCACGGGAGAGGCCAACCGTGCCGAAGGCGGAAACCACCTCGAAGGCGATATCGAGCAGAGGCGCCCGCTCCAGGGCCGACAGCGCAAATACGCCGATGAAGATGATCATCATACCGATGGTCGAAATGGCCAGCGCCTTGGTGACCGTGTCCACCGGCAGCGAGCGGCGCCCCAGCGTCACGGCGAGGTTGCCGCGCAGGAAGGAGCGGGTGGCGGCCAGCAGGACCACGAAGGTGGTCAGCTTGATGCCGCTGGCGGTGGAGTTCGGGCCAGCACCAACGAACATCAGCAGCAGAAACAACACGCAGGTCGCCGCAGTCAGGGAGCCGATATCGAGGGTATTGAAACCGGCCGTTCTGGGTGTGGTGGCCTGAAACCAGGCCGCCAGCAGTTGCTCACCCCACCCCTTCAGCGCCCCCAGCGTCGCCGGATTGGAATGTTCCAATGAAAAAAACGCCACCAGTGCCAGCAGGTTCAGCCACAGGGTGGCTTGCAGAACCAACTTGCTGTAGACGGAGAGCCGCGCGTAGCTGCGCTTTTGCAGAATTTCCATGATCACCGCATAGCCAAGCCCGCCGACGATAAACAACGCCGTGATCGTCAACACCACCCCCGCGTGGGAGACATAACCGCTCAGGCTGTCCGCGGAGAGCGCAAACCCGGCGTTGTTGAACGCCGAGATGGTGTAAAACAGCGCCTGATAGAGGCCGTGCGGCCACCCCTTTTCCGGCACCCAGAAACAGGCCAGGGCGAGCACGCCGACCAGCTCGATCACCAGCGCAAACAGGGCGATCGAACGCACCGTCACCACGACCGCCTTGAACGAGGACTGGTTCAACGCCTCGCTGGCAAGCAACTGATGTTGGATACCGAGTCGCACCCCCAGCGCCATCGCCGTCAGCACCGCAAAGGTCATCACCCCGATGCCACCGCACTGGATCAGCACCAAAATGACACATTGACCAAACAAGGTAAACTGGGTGCCGGTGTCCACCACGACCAGCCCCGTCACGGTCGCCGCGGAGGTGGCGGTAAAGCCCGCCTGCAGCCAACCGATCGGCGCCACCGTCGCCCACGGTGTCATCAGCAACGTGGTGCCGAGCAGTATCAACGCGGCGTGGGCCAAGAGCAGCAACAGGGGTGGGCTCAACCACCCGCGGGGGGAGTCGCCAAGCTGGTACATCCGTGGGGAGAGCTGGGGACTCCACGGCTTCATAAAAATTTGACCGTCTTTTTCAGCTGCTCCAGTTTTCCGACCAGCACCAGCGTGTCACCCGGCTCGATGATCAAGTCCGTGGGATTGGGAAAATTCCTGCCGCCACGGCGGGCCAGCAGCAAGGAGACCTCGAGCTCGTTTTGCTCGAGCAGCTCCGCCAGCACCACCCCGGACAGCTTTTCCGAAGCGGTGATTTCGACGATATACTCATCCCCATCCAGTGCAATGTAGTGGTTGACCATGGGGTAGTTGAGCGCCTGCGCCACCTGCATGCCGATCTCATACTCGGGGTGGATGATGCGGGTCGCGCCAACTTTGGTGAGGATTTTGTGGTGATCGGCCGTGAGCGCCTTGACCCAGATCTTCTCCACGCCGTTCTCTTTGAGGTGCAATGTGGCCAGCAGATTGGCCTCCATGCTGTGTTCGCCGATAGCCACGATGGCGGCATCGAACTGACTCGGATTGAGCTCCTCTATGACCTTTTCATCGGCACCATCGGCCACCACGGCGTGGGTGATGGTATCCGCCAGTCGATCGACCAGGCGCTCATTGGTATCCACACCGATCACCTCATGCCCCAGTCGCGTCAACTCCCTGGCGATGGTTTCACCGAACAACCCCAGGCCGATAATGACAAACTGCTGTCTACTCATGGTTCCGTTCCCAGTCGATGGTGACACGCGGCTGCAAGCAGGTGGCGCGGCGACACCCACCCGCGCCTGAACATCCCGGCCAGACAAAAATGTCGGCCGCCGGTGGATGTGGCAGCAAGCCCCGCCCCAAGGGTACTCAGGTCGAAGAAGATCGGCAATATCGACATCGGCGTGGCGCTGGCGCAACCGCGCATGGGCGGCCGAAGGTACTGTTGCCAACGGCGAAAAACAGGCCATACTGGGCGCTGCTTCATTCACCGGACCGGCCCGCTGTCAGGAGTCTCTGTTTGCAGGATGAAAACGATGCCACCCGCGCAGGCTTGCCATTGGGCCAACTGATCGCGATGGAACAGTGGCAGGTGCCCGAGCGCTCGGTGCAGCGCACGGTCAAGGGGGCGATCCGCCACTTGATGGTGCAACTGCGCCAGGAGATCGCCCCGGAGGGGGAGCCCTTCCAGAGCCTGGACGGCCTCCCCCCCCTGTCACGGTGGCAACAGCAACGGATCGCCCCCTACCCCGACTACCGCGCCCAGGCGCAGACCCTGCTCACCTCGCTGCAAACGCTTCGAACCCGTGGCACGCTCGATCGTGAGGTGGCCCTGATCGTCGCGCCGCCCTTCTCCGGCCTGCGGCAGTCGCTGTGCCAGCTACCCACCCTGGCCGGCGAGGACGGAACACAGCCGTGGCGCCTGTTGCAGCCACCGGATGAGCTCTGCATCAGCGCCGAGCGGGCCCGGCGCTGGTGGGATGAGCAGGATCTCAGCCAGCCCTGGGTGGTGGCCGAGCTGGCCGATTTCTGGCTCCGCCACCCCACCGGGTTGGCGCTGATCACCGAGCTGTTGCGCCGCATCGCCGCCGACGAGACGGGGCCCGGCATCGTCAGCTGCTCCAGCTGGTGCTGGCAGTTCTGGGCCAGCTATCTGCCGGATGCCCACCTGGGCCCGGTCACCCCGGCGCCGCTGGATGCGCAACGGCTGGGGCAATGGTTCAGCCACTTGGCCTCCCCGCGGGGAGAGCGCCCGTTGGTGGCGCGGATGGCGGAGGACGGTTCCTATGTTCTGCCCAGCGAAGATCCCGTCGACGCCCCCCACCGCAAACACGCCGGTTTTCTCCGCGACCTGGCGATCGCCGCTCGGGGCAATCCGGGGGTGGCGCTGGCGATCTGGCAGCACGCCCTGCGGGCGCGGCCAGAAGAGGACACCGAAACGGAGGAGCAGGCGACGGCGGCGGAGGGCAAACATCAGGAGTGCTGGGTGGTGCGCATGGATCAGCTCAGCCTGCCCACCATGCTGCAAACCTACGACCGAACCATCGGCTTCGTGCTCCATGCCCTGCTGCTGCACGACGGGCTGGATGAAGCAGCGCTGGAAAAGGTTACCGGGGCGGGTGCGGCGCCGTTGCAACTGGCCCTGGCGCGCCTGGCCCGGGCGGACATCATCAGAAAAGGCAAACGCTCCCACCACTGGCGAGTGACGCCGTTGGGCTACCCGACAGTACGGCGCCACCTGCAGAGCTGGGGGTATCCGGTGGACCCGTTCCAAGGGGAGTGAATGAAATGGAAGGAACATTCAGTGGCCTGAACGACCTGTTCTCGACGGTGACCTCCCAGGCCATGTTGAAGGCGGCGTTGCTGATCGCCGCCGCTACCCTGCTGATCTTCCTGATCCAGAAGGTGGTCCCCAGCATCGCCAACCGGCTGGGGGGCAAGCCCCGACTCTTCCTGTTGGCATCGGTCCCCCTGCTCAGGCTGCTCATCATCGTGGTCACCATCATCGTGGTGATTCCCATTCTGATCGAGCCCTCCTTCGAAAACATGGTGGCCATTTTCGGCACCCTGGGGCTGGCGCTGGGGTTTGCATTCAAGGACTACGCCAACAGCCTGATCGCCGGCATCGTCACCCTCTACGAGATGCCCTACCGCCCCGGGGACTGGATCGAGGTGAATGGCAAGTACGGCGAGGTGCGCTCCATCGGCACCCGGGCGGCGGAGATCGTGACGCCGGATGACAGCGTGGTGCTCATTCCCCACTCGACCCTCTGGAGCGCACTGATCGCCAACGGCAATGATGGCAGCGACAACCTGATGTGCGTGGCGCAATTCCACCTGCAACCGGGCCACGATATCCGCCGGGTGATGGCGCTGCTCCGGGATGTGGCGTTCACCTCCCCCTACACCAAAACCACACAACCGATCGTCGTGGTGGTGGCCCAACAGCCCTGGGGGATGACCTATCGGCTGAAGGCGTACCCCCTCGAACCCCGGGACCAGTTCCAGTTCATCAGCGATCTGACCGCCCGGGGGATGGAAACGTTGCAGGAACACGCGCTGCCACTCACCCCACCGGCGTTTTTGCTGGCGGGCCCGGATCAGTAGAGCCAGCCCTGACGTGGCGCAAAAAGCCACCTTCGAGCAGGCCCGCGCTGTCACCCTGGTTGTCCAGTAGGCGGTTTCGCCTAACTTCCCCCCGGAGTGGGCCAACACTAAGCGAACAAAGTGAGTACTGCCTTTTTCCGCAAGATCCTGAAAAAAGGCAGGTGGTTCACCTCGAACGTCCGGGAGACCCGGTGATGGTACAGAGCCCCAGGTAAAGGGGAGCTACCCGCTTCCGCTTCAGTAGACGGAAAAGAATAGCACGACGACACCGGCCAGCGCCAAGCCACCGTGAGTCACCATCGCCCACCGAGGCTTGGCCTGGCGAAATACCACACCAAAAAACAGCGCCCCACCCAGAAACGCCGCGCCCAACAGACCCAGCGCCCAGTAGGCGGACTGCGGAGTCGCGGTGCCGGGTCCAGTGGTATACAAGGCATAACCCAGCATGATGAGGCCGATCAAGCCCAGCACACCATGCCCTAAACTGAACCATGAGGGATAACGAACATTCATCGCCGACAGCAACCCAAAAAACAATCCGCCCGCGGCCGTCGCCGCCAGCACCCAAAACGACCACTCAATAAGTTCCATCAATTTACCCTCATTTTGTTATGTTGGTTAACTATGATCTACAACAACTACTGCACCAGACACCCCAGGCCATCGCCTCAATACAGCTTAACGACAAGTGGTGGCCAGCATCGTAGCGTAAATGCGTTTCACGCCACTTCATATTATGCTCGCCTCCTTTCACACAACACGATCATTCCTTATCACCACGCATGGGTGTAGCTTAGAACAAAATTATCTTGCGCAATGGACGATCTCACAGGCGATGAGGTGTTGTAAGCCGACCGATTGGTCATACTATGCTCAATGGCACGAGAATACGCGGCATCAATTCTGCCTGACTTTGACACCTGGTAGCTAAAACCTAAGGTTGCATGCTTTCGCAAAACAGCGGGTATCAGAGCCAACAAACCCTCATCATTGAATGGCTGGGTAGCCTGACGGTATCCTGCCCGCAATGTTAAATTCTGTGTTGCCGCATAAGAAGCTCCAATCGCCACGATTGTTTGATCTTGTGCATTTTGTGGAAGCCTTAGATCAACATCGCCGGCACCACTTGTAAATCCCAACTTAATATCCTTCAGAGCATCCTTCCAGAATACTCGAGATACATCCAAAGCGATCAGTAATTTGTCAGTAATTTGATGACTCACCCCTACATCCAATTTGGCAGGTGTATTAAAATCTAAAAACCGTACCTGTCCTTCAATAGGTATATTTCCAAGTGTACCGTCAACCGCAGTAACCGTTCCATTCCCTTTCAAATCATTCATTTCACTCTCAAACATATAGGAAAGGCCTACATTGGTTGCAGGAGTGATTTTATACAACAACCCTAATCGACCTGAGTACCCCCATCCATCGACACCACTTGAAACAACCTTATCTTTACTGACACTTAAATGCACCCCCCTAGGATCTGGTAATGTTCCAACCAATCCCATTAGCGACCCGGACGCCCTCCCATTTCCAGCGAGACTACCCAACTGGTTAGCTCCAAGCAAATAATCAAGGTTCAAACCTGTCCACTTTGCATCCAGGGTTGCGCCAATCGCAAGGGAATCATTGAAGTTATAACTTGCTGCAAACGGTATATCAAGAATAAACAAGCGGCTAGCATTCTCGAGCCCTGTATCAGCACCCATAGCATACCCCATCCCACCAATATCGCCGCGCGACATAAAGCTAGACTTACCATACTCAACACCTACCCCAGCTTGAGCAAATAGGCCCGCGCCGAAAGTCCAATTTGAAACTTTATGGGTAACCGCAAATTGAGGCGCAACATAAGGCCCTCGATTAGGTGATCGCGTATCTGATGAGACCGTCTCACCTGTATCAAGATTCTTTGCACTAATATCTGTAGTAATAACATCGATACCGATCAACAGTTCACCTGCTGTATCGGATAACCCCATCGTCGCTGGATTAACCATCATTGATGCAGGTCCGATATAATGAGCCGTAGCGGTTCCTCCCATCCCCCTGGAAACTGCACCAAAACCCTCCAGGAACAATCCATCCGTTGCTACTGCATACCATGAAGACCCATACAGGAGTAAACCAATAATAAATTTATTGATCATTTTAAATTGCATTTCTAATCCGCCTTTTCTTATTTTTGTTTAATGAATAACGCTTTCGGGTGAATCAATTATAAAGCCAATTCATAAATTTTCAAAATATAGCTTAACTTATCTCCTTTTAATTTAAAAGAAATGAACGCCGTCTGAAAGAACGGCGCAGTATAGTTTAAAAATCCTTCTCACTATCAACCAATACGAATTACCGGCTTAAGTGTTATACCCTTTTCGGAATCCTCCGCGGCCTGGTTAATTTCATCAAACGAGTAGAATTTAATTAATTTATCAAATGGGAATCTTCCTTGGCGATACAGATCAATCAATCTTGGAATAAAGATATCCGAGATAGCTTGCCCTTCGATAATTCCTCGAAGCTTACGGTTAAATAGTAAAAAGTTAATATCAACGGGAAGCGTTGTCCCCATTGGCGGAGCACCAACAATGCCAATCTCACCACCTATGGCGGAACTCAAGATCGCCTGCGAAAGGACGGAAGGCAGCCCACTGGTTTCCAGCACGTATGGAGCCCCGTCGGAACACAGTTTTTTGACCTCTTCAACTGGATCACTATTGGCTGCATCAATTACGTGGGTCGCCCCAAGTTCCTGTGCTAATTTGAGACGATTTTCCTTGACATCAACGGAGATAATCTTTGTACATCCTGCTACAACGGAGGCCATCACTGCGGAAAGACCTACGGCCCCAGCACCAAAGATTACGATAGCGGAGCCTGCGGGGGGATTAAGTGCATTGAGAACGGACCCTGCTCCAGTTTGGATGCCACAACCGAGCGGTCCGAGGAGTTCAAGCGGAACCTCCTTTGTGACTTTCACAGTGTTGCGTTCATAGGATAGTGCGTAGGTGCCAAAAGAGGACTGTCCAAAAAAGCTCGCCCCAACCTCCGTTCCGTCGTGTGCATGAATAGTGCACTCGCCACTAGTAGCTGATCGTCCCATGAAGTTCGGAGCAAAAGAGTTGGCACAACTGGTAGGATCACCAGAAAGACACGCTTCACAATGTCCGCAGGTGTAAAAGGTCAAGACGACATGGTCGCCCGGTTGTACTTTTTTAACTGAAGATCCAACTTTCTCAACCACGCCAGCTCCCTCATGACCGAATACCATCGGAAGTGGGACTGGATAATGCTGATCACGACAAACCAAATCGGTATGGCACATTCCCGTCGCAACCACTCGAACCAGAATTTGATCCTCAGCGGGATCGCTGAGATCTACATATTCAAGCTCAAATGGACCTTCTTTTTGATGAACAACGGCTGCTTTTATTTTCATTTCCATCTCCTTTTTAACTTATCACACAGATTAAAAATCAATTTACCATCTCTTACCGGGCTCAACGCGCTCATTTTTAGAGCTGCTCGATGAAAATGGAAATTTCCCCTGTGTTATGAACACTACTACGCGTTAGCAGTAGCACGATTATAGAATCGATCTGCATATATCGATTCGTGTGCCACACCAAGTTTAAGAAGCTCTGCTTCTGCCGCATCAACCATCGGCGGGGGCCCGCAGAGGTAGGCTTCACACGAGCACCCGTGCAGGTATTCCTGAAAAAACTCAGTCACCATGCCTCGCTTTCCTTTCCACGATGATGTTTCCGGTTCCTCAGACAACACTGGAATAAGCTCGAAGGTTCCACCCCAATCTCGTTGAAGCGATTGGATTTCTTCAAGACAATATAAATCGCGCTGCTGGCGCACCCCAAAAAACAGGAATACATCACGTTCTCGTTGTTTTCCGGTCATGCTCTCCAAAATACATTTAATAGGTGCAAGTCCCGTTCCCCCAGCCACGCACACCATCGCACTATCACCCTCATGGAGCCCAAATTGTCCATACGGGCCTCGCAAAGTCACGCTGGCTCCGGTTCGATCGCCACTAAATAGCCAACCACTGAAGATACCTCCCGGCACCAGGCGGACATGGAAGCTCAGGCTGCCATCAGCTTGCGGGGGGGTTGAAAATGAATAACTTCTTAAAACAGATAACTCTTTGCATTCAATATCAGCATACTGCCCTGGATTGAAAGTGATTGGTTTTTCTGGTAAAAGAGTTAATCCGATCACATCGTGTGCCAGAGTTTTCTGCTCACTAATTATGGCTGTCGTCTCTTCTGGAATAATGGCACTTCCGAGTTCTGAATCCAGCTCAATTTCCAAGTCTTCCTTAGGTATAGATTGGCAACCCAAACGATAACCAGACTGATACAGATCACCCGTTAGCCCCATGGCGGAAGATGCCAGTTCGCTTATTTTACCCGAGACCAGTTTGTATTTGCATGCGCCACAACTACCAACTTTGCAATCATGTGGAAACGCTAGGCCATGATGTAGTGCACTTTCCAGAATCGTCTGGCCTCGTGGAACTTTAAATTCCACTCCTTGCCCTCTCACTAAAACCGTATGCTCTCGCGGAGAGGCAAAAAAGCCAATGATTTTCTCAAACATATTCAAGCGCCCATCATTAAAATTTCGTGGTCGTTACTTGCAAAAATACTTAGGCGACATTTTTGCTCCAGCTGTTTATAGCGCAACAGAAAGGAGACGTCCACCGGCACAAAACTTTTCGACAAAAAAGGCCGTAGAACCATTTTACTTTATAGGCTTTCTACGGCCAACTTATAAAAAACTGCATACCCTCTGCTATTAGACTAGCAGCTGTTACGCCTAGTCAGGCCCAACAATCACACTATTTTCAGTCGAAATTGCTAGACCTGGATTACCACCTATTCAATATGGTCATCAAGCTGTCTGCGGTATCCACTGTGGCCATCCGGCCTTCTCATTAGCTTCCATGGCCAACTTTCGCTCACCAGGTGTTGCATATCGCAGATCCCAATCTTTCAATTTTGGCTTTGCAACAAGATTTTCCCAAAGAGGCGGAACAAGTCCAAGCAAAAAGCACACGAACAGCGAGGGCATTTGGGGAGCCTCTTTTTCCGGGTGTAAATCGTAGAACCGTATATAACCATCAATATGATGATTTATATGGTTCGTAATTTCGCAACCCAGCGGCCGCACGATCATACCCATATGGTTCCATGCGTGATGCAGAAGTATTGGTTTTCCAATTTCACGAATCAACCCATAATGTTGGAAATAATTGAAACCTTCAACGATTGCTTTCGCAATTACCATTGAAATAATGGTGACCAGTCCTGCATCTGGCCCTCCCAAATACGTTACCAAACCAGGCAGAGCGATCAGGAGGATAACATACTGGTACATTCTGTTAGATAGGTGCCACGGCGACTTCCCTTTTCGACGCAAAGTTTCTGCTTCAATTTTTGCAGCATCTTTGACGGAACCTACCGATGCACTGATCACAAAACTGTACATTGTCTGACCGCGGTATGGTGTGTCACTATCAAGCGGTGTATCGAGCTCGAGATGATGCGTGTTGACGTGCGCAATATCTCGGTTTGGATCAGCATAGAATGTTGCTAACAATTGTGCCATTCTTCGCGGCAGCCAATGTCGCCGGTGCATCAATTCATGCGAAACCGGAAGCGTGGGCACTCCACTAAGCCAGGCCAAAGATAGAACACTCCCCAGAAATTGCATAGGTTCATTAAGTTCAACCAGACCCTCTTTGACGCCTATAATAAAAAAACCATACATGGTTATCATCAATGGTAACTGCAGGTACTGGGTAAGGTCTGCAAAAAAAGCATTAACCTTTCTTTCGGAATAATCTCTGGGTAAAATAACATCCAGCACCATCAGCGCAGGAAAGGTTGCAGCTCCGAGCCAAACCCAGTCTCCGCCATAATAAAACCCCAATGCCCCGCAGGCGGTGACAAGTGGAATCAGGTAGTAACGAATGGTATCCATATTTTTCTCCTTTTATTTATTGTGACTACGGATTATTAACCATATCAATTATCAAAGGTATTGTTTAATCTGTTTTTTCCGATCAAATTAAAAAGGGTAAATGGCTGGCTTTTCAACCATGCTGATCCATTGAGACTGAGTAAATTCATCAATGCTTGCAAGCCCACCGAATCTTCCACTGCTACCTGATGCTCCCATTCCTCCGAAAGGAACATGTGGCTCACAGTTGATCGGCTGGTCATTGATATGAACCATCCCTGTCTTTAAGCTCCTCGCAACTTCCAGACCCGTTGCCAAGGACTTAGTGTGAATAGACGCAGCCAAGCCATATTCCGAACTGTTTGCCAATTCGATGGCTTCCTCTGCGCTGTCGATAACTGTGATAGGCGCCACCGGACCGAAAGTTTCTAACTTGAAAATATCCATTTCCGGCGTTACATCCATGAGTACAGTAGCTTGATAGTAGCGATCCTGATAGGTACCGCCGGCCAGGAGCTTTGCGCCGGCCTTTTGCGCGGATTCAACGAGTTCATGGACACGAGCCACTTGTTTGTCGTTGATAAGAGGACCAAGGTGTACTTGATCTGTTTTCGGATCTCCGACCACCAGATTCTGGGCTCGAAGCGCAAGCTTCTCAGCGTATGCCTGAGCAATGTCGCGATGCACCAGATGACGTCCGGCGGCCATGCACACTTGACCCTGATGCAGGAACGTACCCCACGCTGCGCAGCTGACAGCCCCATCCAGATCTGCGTCGGGTAACACGATGTGGACATTGTTTCCGCCAAGCTCTAGTGCGGCCTTTTTCAACATTCTTCCGCACTTTTCTCCAATTAGCCGGCCCACCTGGGTCGATCCGGTAAAGGAAATCATCTCAATGCCGGGATTTGTCACCATTGATTCGCCTGCTTCTGCCCCCCCAGGAAGGACATGTAGAACGCCATCTGGTATACCAGCCTCGGAAAAAATCTCAGCAATGAGCGCGCCTCCGGTGATAGCAGTCTGAGGGTCGGGTTTTAGGATCACGGCGTTACCCAGCACCAACGCTGGCGCTACCGAGCGCATCGACAGGAATAGTGGGAAGTTCCACGGTGCAATCACACCGATCACGCCAACTGGAACTCGATGACAAAGGTTCAGGCGCCCTGCTACGGTGGACGGTAATGACGTACCGTCAGGCAAGAACGCCAGGCTGGCAGCCTGATGCATCTGCTGATAGGTAATCCCGGCCTCCCACAAGCCTTTCGCTCGAATCGCGCCGCATTCGCGTACGTTCCAATCGGCGAACTCATTTTCCCGCTCTTTCAGTTTTTCCGCCGCTTTTCGGACAATCTCGGCTCTTTCACTGAAGGGTAACGCAGCCCACTCCTTTTGTGCTCGTTTGGCCGCCTGCGCTGCAGCGGCGACATCTTCATCATTTACAATACCCGTAACACCAAGAATATCGCCCGTTGAGGGATCAGTGACATTAGCGACACCACCCCGTGCTTCTACCCATCCAGAACTGAACACTTTTCCAGACCAAACAGGCGCCTCTTTTCTTTCTTGCAGCATTTCTCTTCCTCGACATTAACTTATTATTAAGTATTGCGTCCGTATCAAATTCATTCCGCCCTCGAGCCCAGCGGATTACATGAGCCCACCACCGTCTAACCTCATAAACCAGATAGGCGTTTTGGACCAGCTTGGAGCCTACCGTTGGATATATGCCCCCGGCTTCCATGCACTGGCCAAACTTTGGCTCCCCCGTATCCTTCGGCTCGACTCGAACAACTCAGGATCAACAACCATCCCCCAATGGTCTCACTAGAGGT
>JAXHUI010000013.1:25497-49260 GCA_034189745.1 Pseudomonadota bacterium | reverse complement strand
AGTCTGGGCTGCCTGCTGCTGGGCCTCTGATGTCTGCTGTTGAGCCTGGGCCACCTGCTGCCGGATCTGGGCTGTCTGCTGCTGGGCCTCTGATATCTGCTGCTGGGCCTGCGCCGCTTGCTGCCGAGTCGCTGCCGCTTGCCGGGCTTCCCGCGCCGGTTCCGCTGTCGGTGGCGTACCGGCGGGAGCGGCAGAGGTCACCTCGCCCTGGCGCGACGGTTCGCTCTGCCGCTCGGAGTCAGCCGGCCGGATCGCTCCGCCGGGCGGCCATGCAGTCACCGCGCTGGTCTGGGCCGGATCGTCACCAGCCGGGGGCTGTTCTGCTTGCGCCGATCGCCGCCCGCCATCCGCAGGGGCCGCACCCGGCCCCCGGCGCGGTGGCTCCCACTCGGGGTCGAGCGAGCCGGAGGGGGGCGCCGTTAGCGCATCCGGCGGGGGAGCCTCTTGCGGATCTCTCTGCGCCGCTGAGACCGGGGGATCCGGCAACTTTTCACCTGCCGGTGGCAAAGGCGTGCCCGCTCCGGCCTGCGCGTTTGCCTCCCGGTAGCTTCGCAGCGAGCCGTTGAAATGGAACTGGAAGCCGCCCCCCGCCATCGGTGCGGGCGCCGGCGCCGCCGTGGCGGGCGATGGCAACGCGCTGTTGCCGCCCGGACCCAGCAGCAGAGGGGATGATGGAGATGGTTGAGTGATTGCCATGACGCTATCCTGTCCACAAGGTTACCGCGACCATGCAAGGTAGATGCCAGGCTCAGGGGAGGGGCGGGCGGAGATGCTGTGAGCGCTCATCGATCTCCTGCTGCAGCTTGCGCTCATACGCCTCCACCTCATCCTGGCGCACCTTCTGGATCAGCCGCTCGATCCCCTTCTGGCGGGCGTAGCTCTGTTGCCAGTAGATGCGCACCTGGTGCAGCTGCTCCCGGGCCTGAATCAGCGCCTGCTCCTGCTCGTTGATGGTGGTGCTGATCTTCTGCATGAACGCCTGCCGGGTGTGCAGCTCACCCACGCTGAGCCCCTGCTGACCCGCGTGGGTAAACTGCTGCTGGTATTCCCGCAGATAGGTCTGCAACTTGGTGATACCGGCCTCTCCCTGGCTCACCCGCCGCTGGGCATCGGCCAGAAAGCGATCCGCCTCCTTGCGCTTGCGCTCGGCAACCGCCAGTACCACCTGCAAACGATCAGAGCGTTTGGCTGCCATCGGTCACCCTCCTGCGCCTACGGGGTTCGCCGCAACGGCTGTGGTTGGCCGGGCGGGTTTCTGGACGGCGGCGGCGCCATCACCATCGCCAGCTCCTCTACGCTGCGCTGCATCGACACCGGCTCATCCATCCCCTGCTGCAGATAGGCGCGGATGGCGGGCAGCATGTCGATGGCGCGGTCGGTTTCGGGGTCACTGCCACGGGCGTAGGCGCCGACCGCGATCAGATCCGCATTCTGTTGATAGCGTGAGTAGAGCCGTTTGAACTGCAGCGCCAGGTTCAGCTGGGTGCCGTCCACGATCTGGGGCATGGCCCGGCTGATCGACGCTTCGATATCCAGCGCCGGATAGTGCCCCTGCTCCGCCAGCGCCCGGGAGAGCACGAAGTGCCCATCCAGTATGGCGCGCGCCGCGTCGGCCACCGGGTCCTGCTGGTCGTCACCCTCGGTGAGCACGGTGTAGAAGGCGGTGATGGAGCCGCCCCCGCTGGCGCCGTTGCCGGCCCGCTCCACCAGCTTGGGCAGCTTGGCAAACACCGACGGGGGATACCCCTTGGTGGCCGGGGGCTCCCCCACCGCCAGGGCGATCTCCCGCTGCGCCTGGGCGTAGCGGGTCAGGGAGTCCATCAGCAGCAACACGTTGCGCCCCTGGGCGCGGAAATACTCGGCGATCCGGGTGGTCAGCTGGGCGGCGCGCAGGCGCATCAGCGGTGAATCATCCGCCGGTGAGGCCACCACCACCGAACGCGCCATCCCCTCGGCGCCCAGACTGTGGTCGATGAACTCGCGCACCTCGCGGCCGCGCTCACCGATCAGACCCACCACGGTGATTTCCGCCTCGGTAAAGCGGGTCATCATGCCCAGCAGCACCGACTTGCCCACCCCGCTGCCGGCAAACAGCCCCAGCCGTTGCCCCCGCCCCACCGTCAGCAGGCCGTTGATGGCCCTGATGCCGACATCGAGGGTCTGCTCGATCGGGTGCCGATGCAGCGGGTTGATGGTTTCCCCCGCCAGCGTCACCATGTCGTCGGGCCTGAGTGGTCCCTTTCCATCCAGTGGCCGGCCGATCCCGTCGATCACCCGCCCGAGCAGGCCAAACCCCACCGGCACCAGACTGGCACCCACCCGGGGGCGCACCGCGGCTCCGGGGGCCAGCCCATCCACGCTGTCCAACGGCATCAGGTAGATGCGATCGCCGGCAAAGCCGACCACCTCCGCCTCGACGCTGCCATCATCCTGCAGATCCACCAGGCAATAGTCACCCAGCGCCACCTTCAGCCCCACCGCTTCCAGCGTGAGGCCGATCAATCGGGTCACCTGCCCCTCCACGGCGGGACGGGGCGGTTCATACTCGATCTGTTGATAGCGTTCGAGGCGGCGATTCAGATCCGGCACGGAACACTCCGAAGATTAGTTGCTGTTGCCATCGCGCTCGGGCTCCGGCGTACTGATCAGACGCGCCAGCAGCTGTTCCGCCACCTGAGCAAACCGCTCCTCGGTACGGTAATCCACTCGGCAACTGCCGCTCTCGACGACACAGCTGCCCGGGCTGAGACTTTCATCCGGCTTCAGTTGCAACCGGCTGTCATCCAGCAGCGGCTCGAGCGCCGCCAGCTGGTCGGGATAAACCCGTAGCAGAACCTTGCCGCTGGCCTGCGGCAGTTGATCGAGCGCTTCATGGACGCTGCGGGCGAGCAGGTCCACCCGCTGGCGCAGCTCCGCCTTGACGGCCGCCTCCGCCAGCGCGACCACCAGCTTCAACAGGGTCGCCTCGAGCGCCTCCCGCTGCTGTTCGATCGGCTGCTGGAGCTGCTCCAGCAAGGCGTCGAGTTTTTCCAGCCGCGCGTCGATCTCGGCCCGGCCCGCCTCGATCCCCTGCCCCAGCCCCTGCTGGTAACCCTCCTTTTGGCCCTGCTCGCGCCCCTCTTTCACCCCTTCGGCATATCCCTCACGGCGCGCTTCGTCGCAGATCTCCTCCCACTGGGAGAGCGTCAATTTTTCGGCGAAAATCTCCTCCTCAATCACGGAGACATCGGCCTTTTCAAGCGGGGTGTCAGGCTTGCGCGCCAGCGCCTGCACCACCGGCGCATCGACCCCAACATCCGGCGGTAGCCAGCGCTTGGCGTCGGCCACATCGGCGGCAGGAATACGAGCGGGAGCGATCGGTTTCATCAAATCATCTCTTCACCGGAACCACCCAGCACGATTTCACCCTCATCCGCCAGGCGCCGCGCCACGTTGAGGATCTCTTTTTGCGCCTCCTCCACCTCGGAGACCCGCACCGGCCCCTTCGCTTCGAGATCGTCACGCAGCAACTCGGCGGCGCGCTTGGACATATTTTTGAAAATCTTTTCCTGCAAACCAGTATCGGCACCCTTGAGCGCCACCACCAGCGTATCGGTGGCGATCTCCCGCAGAATCGTTTGAATCCCGCGATCATCCACGTCGATCAGATCTTCGAACACAAACATCAGATCGGAGATCTCGTTGGCCAGCTCCTCGTCATTCTCCTTGATCCCCTCCATCAACTCCGCCTCGAGACTGGTTTCAATGTAGTTCATGATGCTGGCGGCCGAGCGCACCCCACCCAGGGTACGCGACTGACTGGCCTTGCTGCCGGCAAACTGGGTTTCGAACATGTCGTTCAGCTCCTGTAGCGCCTGGGGTTGAATGCGATCCAGCGCCGCGATCCGCATGAGAATATCCAGCCGCATCTTTTCATCGAGATGGGCCAGCACCGCCGCCGCCTGGTCCGGGTCGAGGTAGGCGATCACGACTGCTTGAATCTGGGGGTGTTCATAGCGCAACACTTCGGCAACCTGACGCGGGTCCATCCAGCGCAGGGTATCGAGCCCCGAGGTGTTGGTGCTGAACAGTATCCGGTCGATCAGCGTCTTGGCCTTCTCCTCACCCAGAGCCTGGTTGAGCATGGCACGAATGTAGCGGTCGTTGTTGATGCCGATGCCGGTCTGGTCGCTGACGACATTCATGAAATCCGCGACCACCGCCTCGACCCGCGACTGCGGCACGTTATCCAGCTGGGTCATCGCCTCGCCGATGCGCTGCACCTCTTTGGGGCCGAGATGCTTGAGGATCTCGGCGGCATCGGACTCGCCCAGACTGATCAGCAAAATGGCCGCCTTTTGAATATCCGTCAGCTCACTGTCATCGCTCATGGTCGATCACCCATTGCCGCACCGCTTGCGCCACCTTCTCCGGATCTTCCGCAACCATGCTCCTGATCGCATTGAGCTGGTAGTCGAAACTTTCGTTGGGCGTCGCCATGACGCCGCGATCAGCCCCGCCGAGGGTCACCTTGTCGTCCGCCACATCTGCCCCCTCGAGCCCTTCGAGATCGGCCGATATTTCCCCGGCGGGCCCCAGCGTATCCACTTCGCGCGCCTTGCCCGCGTTCGCCAGACTGCGCAAAATCGGACGCAACACCCCCAGAATCAGCAACAGCACGAAAAGCCCGGCCGCCAGCTGTTTCATCAGATTCCAGAACCACTCCTGCTGCCAGAACGATGGCTCTTCAACCTCCACCTGCTCCGGGGGGACGAAGGGGGAGTTGACCACGGTGACGCTGTCCCCCCGCAGGGCCGAGTAACCTACAGCGTTGCGCACCAGCACCTGCAGCCGCTCCAGCTCGCTTTTACTCCAGGGCTTGCGGGTGGTTTCACCGGTTTCGGGATCGATGACCTCCAGATCATCCACCACCACCGCCACACTCAACCGCTTCACCACACCGGTCTGGTGGCGGGTGTAACTCAGGGTGCGATCCAGCTCATAGTTGCGCACCGCCTGCTCCCGGCTGGAGCCGGAACGCGCCGTGCCAGTGCCCGCCGCGCCATCGCCCGGAATCACTTCGGGCACGGCGTTGGGTCCGGGGGGCTGATTGGACAGCGCCCCCGGAACCCCCTGGGCCGGATCACCAATGGCGCGTTTTTCATCCAGTGTCTGCTCACTGCGCAGCGCCGGCAGGTCGGGGTTGTAGATCTCGTCGGCCTGCTCCACCTCGGTGAAGTCGATATCGGTCGACACCTCAGCGCGGAAATTGCCCAGCCCAACCACCGGCTGCAGAATACTGTTGACCCGGTTGAGCAACGTTTCTTCGATGCTGCGGGTATACTCGAGCTGCTTGGCCGCCAACACCACATCCTTGTCCTGATTGCGGGTGTTGAGCAGGCGTCCTTTCTGGTCGACGATGGTGACGTCATCCACCGCCAACTCGGGGATACTGGATGCCACCAGATTGGCGATCGCCGCCACCTGATCCCGCTTGAGCGTGCGCCCGGAAAACATCTCGATGAACACCGAGGCCCGGGGCTTGCGCTGGTCGCGGATGAACACCGACTCTTTCGGCAAGGCCAGATGGACCCGGGCCGAACGCACCGCCAACAGGCTACTGATGGTGCGCGCCAGCTCCCCCTCCAGACTGCGCCGGAAGCGGGCATTTTCCATGAACTGGCTGGTCCCCAGCCCCTGCTCCTGATCCAGGAGCTCGAAGCCCACCGTTTTATCGGCGGTGAAACCCTCCGCCGCCAACTTGAGCCGCGCCTGATGCACATACTCCTGTGGCACCAAAATGGCACGACCGTCCGCATCGAATTTGTACGGCATGTTGTATAGCCGCAACTGTTCGATCACCTCGTTGGCATCGGAAAAACTGAGGTTGGAAAACAGCACCCGATAATCCGGCTTCTGTGACCAGAGCACAACGGCAAAGCCGATGGCGATGCTGGCCGCCAGCCCCACCATCAGACCCAACTGGCGCAGGATGCCCAGGCTGTTGAAGCCGGCCATCAGACTGCCCCTGCTGCTCACTTGTGCCGATGTGTTATCCATTTGGCCCTAACAACTCCGAGCGTCAAAAACCGAGAGGCCTAAATTGGCATCTTCATGATATCTTCATACGCCGTTACCAGACGATTGCGCACCTGGGTCATCGCCTGGAAGGAGACGGATGCCTTTTGCGCTTGAATCATCACCTGCGGCAGATCCACGTTGGGATCACCCCGCTCGTAGGCGTTGCTGAGCCGTGAGGCTTCCAACTGCTGTTCATTGACCTTGTCCACAGCGCCCTTGAGCAGCGTCGCAAAACTGTTGCTTTCGGTTTTGCTGATTCCTGGCGCGCCGACGCTTTCGGCCTTCAGGTCCGGCCGTTCGAGCGGCCGCGGCCCCTGCTGTATCTCTGTTCTGATCGTGCGCATCTGTGACAGAAGGCTGTTGATATCGGCACGTTCAATCATGCAGAGTTCCCTCCCGTGCGGCAATATTTTGACATTATAGAACCTGGCTCGCCCGTTCAACACCGCAATCCCGGCAGAGTTGCCAATATCCTGGCGCCAACGGGCCAGATCAGGGTCAAACGGTGGCGGCCCGATGCTATAAAGCAAAAAACGGGCCAAATGGCCCGTCCTGAAATTTGACGCCGCGCTCAATACCGATCAGCGGGGGATTCCCCATAGCGCAGGCGCACATACATGAGAGCCACCGTGATGGCATCTCCCAGCGCCGTGTGCCGCTCCAGGATGGGGATATCCAGCTTGCTCGCGATGGTGTCGAAACGCAGATCGATGCTCCCCCCGACATGCTTCCACTTGATGATATCGTGGTAGACGTGGGAAAGCTCGATCGCCCTGTTGGGCAGGCCAAAACCGTACCTGGGGCGAAGAAACTTGTCCAGCACACGAATATCGAAGTTGACATAGTAACCGAGGATAGGGCGGTTACCGATGAACTCCAGAACCTTTTCCAGCGCCTCATCCAGCTCGATACCGTTGGCCAGATCCCTGGCCCTGATCTTGTGGATCTTGATCGAATCGCCGCTGAGACTGGCCGGTGGTTTTAGTTTCAGATCCAGTCGATCGCTGGTGATCACCTTGCGCCCCTTGATCCGCACCGCCCCGATCGATAGCAGTTCGGCCTGTTTCACATCCAGGCTGGTGGTTTCACAGTCCAGCGACACGACCTCGTCACCCTGGTAGGGTTCGAACAGATGCCCCCAGGGGCCGCCCCCGTGCTCACGCTTATCTTTCAAACGGCGGATGAAACGCGGAATGATCATCTGGCTCAGCCTTCCAGGTGGTATCGAGTGGTCAGGTGCTTTTTGAATCCCTTCACCACATGCAACGCGTCACGCAGCAGCTCGCGCTCGAGCTTGTTCAGCTGCTGCAGGTCGATCATGTTGGGGGTTGGATCGGTGCCGTCTGGGCTTTCCTCGGCGCGGCGAATCTGTTGGCGCAGGCGAAGTTGAATGCACAGCGCCAGTGCTTCCGACAGGTCACGGCCATGCTGCGCCTGCATCTGTCCGCTCTCCACCAGCGCATCGATGCGCTGGAAGGTGTTGGTCTTGAGGATTCGCTGCTCCAGCGCGATGGTGCGGATACCGTGCACGATGGGGAAGATCCCCCCTTTTTTTATATCCAGCTGCCCCCGCTCCTTGAGGTGGCCGAAAAAGGTGAGCGGGGTATTGAACTCGATCGCGGCGCGGGCGAAATGGGAGAAAAACACCTCATTGTTGCGCAGATGGCGCAGGAACCAGTTGCGCGCCACCTTGAACAGCGCCTCGTTGCCCGCCACCGGCTTGGCATCGACCGCGATGGCCAGCTTCATCAAGGCCGTACCCTCGCAGGTATCGGCCCAGTCGCTGAGCTTCTGTGTCCAGTCGCCCACCGAGTTGATCCACTCCGGGTTGGACACCATGATATTGCCCGGGCAAGGTGGAAAGCCGAACGAGATCAACCGTTCGCTGAACTGCTGCATGCACGAGTGCATCTCGGGCCAGACCAGATTGTCGCGGTAGATCAAGGCGTTGTCCTGATCCGTTTTCATGATCTGCTCGTCCCGCCCCTCCGATCCCATCACGATCAGGCAGATGTGGGGCTGCATATCCACAGGCACGCTCAGGTCGAACAGCTTGGCGATGATGCGCCCATTCAGGGCCGCCAACAGATCCATGGTGAACCGGATTTTGACCCCGGTGGAGATCAGCCCCTTGATCAGATCGTTCAACCCCTGGGCCGCCTCACGCAGCTCGTCCACACTGGCGGCCCGCTCGATCCGTAAACCGATCACATGGGAGTGGCTGGAGAAGTAACTGAGCACATCGGTCAACTCGACGATACCCACCACCTCCCGGCCATCCATCACCACCACGCGCTCGATCTGCTGCTGGGTCATGATCACCAGAGCGTTGAAGAGATAATCCTCACGATCGATGGTGATCAGACGGTAACTGGCAATGGCGGACACATCCGTATCCAATGGCAACTGTTTGAGCACCACCGCATCCAGCAGATCGGTGCCGGTCACCATGCCGTAGCGCCCCCCCTTGCGCGCCAGCACACAGTCGGCCTTATGCGCCCGCATCAGCTCGGTGGTGGCGTGGATGCTGGTTCCCTGCTCCACCACCAACGGCTCGCGCACGGTGGCGTCGGTGATCCTGGCGAGCATGAACTCGGTCATGTCCTGGTTGCCGCCATGCTGTGCGACGATGGCGCGCTTCGCGGCCAGATTCTGCTGGAAGTAATCGGCAAACTGGGGATTGGAGGCCATCAGGTCGAGCAGTATTCGTGTCGGCAAAATGTGGCAGATGGTTTCCTCCTCGGCCACGAAGTTGTGGATCGCCTTGCCTTTCAGCGCCGACCAGCCGCCAAAGTAATCCTCATTCTCATAATGAACGAACACCTGCTGGGAGGCTTTCTCCCCGTTCTCGGCCGCAGCCTCGCTTTCGCTGACCCGGCCTTTGAGCACCACATGCAACCCCTCGGGCACCTCCCCCGCCGCGATGATGGTTTCACCCTTCTGGAAGTAGGCGATATCCAGATTGGCGCGTAGCAGTGCCTGCTCCTCCTCATTGAGCAGGCTGAACGGGATGTTATCGATTTTGAACGCATCGGGCATGGTTATACTCCTGCAATTCGAGCTCGAGGCGTGAGTGGATCATGCCATCCGCACCGCTTTGGATGAACAGGACAACAGACGCCGCACAGACAGTTGGGAACGAGCCGGGCTGGTCGCACGTCTCAGCCCCGGCACAGCCGCCGGTACAGCTCATCCCCCTTGGCGATCGCCTCGGCGGGCGCGGCCATGGGGCGCCCTTCCCCGTCCAGCTTGACCACTTCGCGGTTGCTGCAGTTGAGCAGGTAACCCTGCGGTCGGGCCTGGGTGACGTACCGCCGCTCAAACCGATATAGCACAAAGCGGACAACCTGTTCCCCCGTTTCCAGGGTGCGGCGCTGCGCGTTGGCCAGATCCAGCGCCGTAAAGGCCGTTTCCAGCGGCCACAGGTAGGTCCACGGGCGCCACACCATGCTGTCGGTTTCGGTCTCCAGCACGACGACCCCCGCTGGCAACCTCGACTTGATCAGATCCAGGGCGCTGTACTCGATATAGATCTGGTAGGCCAACATGGCGAGGCCGGCAAAGGCGGGAATGATCCACTTGGGGAGTTTCTTGCGGCTCAACAGGCGCAGGATGAGTGCCACCCCGGCGGCGCCGAGGCCGGCAAAGGCTGTTGCAACCAGATTCCAGATCATATCTCTTCGCTTCCTGAAAAAAGTCGGGCTTCCCGTTGGAAGCCCGATTGGAATCACACCGTGTCAGAGCGCGGTTCTCTCTGCCGGATCGGCGTGTCAGTGGTCGATGGCGGCGCCGGCACCTTTCGGGTAGCGCACGCTTTCAACCAGCTCCTGGATCTCGAGCGGCGGCTCTTCGGTCATGTAAGAGACCGCGAAGGCGACTGCAAAGTTGATCAGTGCACCCACCGCGCCGAAGGAGAGTGGCGAGATACCCATGATCCAGTTGGCGGGGACGTTCGCCAGGTTGTTGGTCCCCGGGATGAAGAACCAGCCCAGGAAGACGAAGATGTACACCAGCGTGCACAGCAGACCCGCCAGCATCCCGGCGACCGCCCCCCGGTTGTTGACCCGTTTGGAGAAGATCCCCATCATCAGGGCCGGGAAGATGGAGGCCGCCGCGATACCGAACGCCAGCGCCACCGTCTGCGCCGCGAAGCCGGGCGGATTCAGCCCCAGGTAGGTGGCCACCAGGATCGCCACCGCCATGGAGATACGCGCCGCCATCAACTCGCCCCTGTCGGTGATGTTGGGGTTGATCATGGTCTTGATCAGGTCGTGCGATATGGCGGAGGAGATCGCCAGCAGCAGACCCGCCGCCGTCGACAGTGCCGCGGCGATACCACCGGCAGCGATCAAACCGATCACCCAGGCGGGAAGCTGGGCAATTTCAGGGTTTGCCAGCACCAGAATGTCGTTGTTGACCACCAGCTCATTGCCGCTCCAGCCCCGTTCGGCCGCCGTGGGAGCAAAGGCTTCGTTTTTGTCGTTATACATCTGGATGCGGCCATCGCCGTTTTTGTCTTCAAACCTGACCAGGCCCGTTTCTTCCCAGGTTCTGACCCACTGCGGACGCTCGGCATAGGCCAGCGCCGGCTGCTCGGTTCCCTGCGGATAGACGGTATCGATCAGGTTCAAACGCGCCATGGAGGCCACCGCCGGAGCGGTCAGGTAGAGCAGCGCGATGAAGACCAGGGCCCAGCCAGCAGACCAGCGCGCGTCGGCCACCTTAGGTACGGTGAAGAAACGGATGATAACGTGGGGCAGACCCGCGGTACCGATCATCAGCGAGAGGGTGAACAGCACCATGTTGAGCTTGTTGTCCACATCGGCGGTGTAATCACGAAAGCCCAGATCACGCACCACCATGTCCAGCTTCTGCAGCAGCGGCAGGCCGGATTGAACGTGCTCACCGAACATGCCAAACATCGGCAGCGGGTTGCCGGTCAGCTGCAGCGAGATGAACACGGCCGGAATAGTGTAAGCAACAATCAGCACCACATACTGCGCCACCTGGGTGTAGGTGATCCCCTTCATGCCACCGAATACGGCGTAGAAGAACACCACCGCGGCGGCGATCCAGATGCCCGCCGTGCTGCTGACCTCCAGGAAGCGAGAGAAGGCAACGCCGGCCCCGGTCATCTGACCGATGACATAGGTCACGGATGCCACGATCAGGCAGATCACCGCCACCAGCCTGGCACCACTGCTGTAGAAGCGGTCGCCGATGAAGTCCGGTACGGTGAACTTGCCGAACTTGCGCAGGTAGGGTGCCAGCAGCATCGCCAGCAGGACATAACCGCCGGTCCAGCCCATCAGGAAGGAGGAGTTGACGTAGCCCACGGAGAGCAGGCCCGCCATGGAGATAAAGGAGGCGGCGGACATCCAGTCCGCGGCGGTCGCCATGCCGTTGGCGACCGGGTGAACCCCGCCGCCAGCCACGTAGAACTCCTTGGTGGAGCCGGCCCGCGCCCAGATGGCGATGGCGAAGTAAAGTGCGAACGACGCACCCACGAAAATCAGGTTGATCGCAAACTGACTCATACCGGCTTACTCCTCCAGACCCATCGCGTTATCGAGCTTATTCATTCTCCAGGCGTAGAAGAAAATGATGACGATAAAAGTGAGGATAGAGCCCTGCTGGGCGAACCAGAAGCCGAGATCGGCGCCACCGACAGAGATGTCGGACAACATGCCGCGGAACAGAATGCCGCAGCCGTAGGATACGAACGCCCACACGATCAAACTTCCCAGGATCAGACGAAGATTCGTCGACCAGTATTGTGCGGCCTTGGATTTATCATCTAGCATGATCGTTTCTCCCTTTTTTGTTATTGGAGCCAAGTTTAATTCCAGACTGATCTTGCAGAAAGCGTGCAGGAAATAACAGCCCCGACTTTAGTAGAACACGCTGGCATCTTTCATCCACCGCAAGAATAGTACTTTAAATTTATAGTGTTAAATAAAAACTACGACGGCACGAACCCATAGGTGTAATACCATGGTCATAGCTCTCTTTAGGGCGTGACGATGGCGTTGCCCCGCGTTGGCGCTACACTGGCGCCCAGACGGAACCGATCCACCTTGCAAGCGAGACCCCCCATGTTACCCGGCTGGACCATCATTCTGATTTCACTGACCTATCTGGGCCTGCTGTTCGCCATCGCCTACTTTGGCGACAAAAGCCGTGCCGGCAAGCAGTGGGCCAGCAATCCGGTGATCTACTCGCTTTCGCTGGCGGTGTATTGCTCCAGCTGGACCTTCTACGGGGCGGTCGGCCGAGCCGTTTCCACCGGCTGGGAGTTCATGGCCACCTATCTGGGCCCGATTCTGGTCTTTTTGCTGGCCATTCGGGTGGTCGAAAAAATCTTCACCGTCAGCAAGCAGCAGAACATCACCACCATCGCCGATTTCATCTCCTCCCGCTATGGCAAGAGCCAGGGGCTGGCGGTACTGGTCACGCTGATCGCGGTCATGGGCACCATTCCCTATATCGCACTGCAGCTCAAGGCGGTGGCGATCAGTTACAACGCGCTGGCACCCGGGGCCACCGAGGGGATGAGCAAGGGGAGCGATACCGCCCTGTTCGTGGCGCTGTTGATGGCGGTGTTTGCCATCCTGTTTGGTACCCGTCACATCGATGCCACCGAGCACCATGAAGGGCTGGTGCTGGCGGTGGCGTTCGAGTCCCTGATCAAGCTCGCCGCGTTCGTTGCGGTGGGGCTGTTCGTCATGTTTGGCCTGTTCGATGGGCTGCAGGATCTGGTCGGACAGGTGCGCGCACAACTGCAGATCAATCAGAATTTCAGCCGCCCGCTGAGCGCCGGCTTCCTCACCGAGGTGGGGCTGGCCTGCGCGGCCGCCATCTGCCTGCCGCGTCAATTTCATGTCAGCATTGTGGAAAACACCCGGCGCCGCAACCTGCACACCGCCCGCTGGCTGTTCCCGCTCTACCTGTTGCTACTGGGCCTGTTCGCCCTACCGATCGCCACCGGCGGTATGCTCTTTTTCGAGGGTCGGGCGGTCGACGCCGACACCTATGTCCTGATGCTGCCGCTGGCAGAGGGCTCGGGTTATCTGGCCACGTTCGCCTTCATTGGCGGGCTCTCGGCCGCCACCAGCATGGTGATCGTCGCCAGCATCACGTTGGCGACCATGGTATGCAACGACATCGTGATGCCGCTGCTGTTTCGCATCTCCTGGTTGCGGCTCTCACGGTCGCGGGATCTGGGCGCCCTGCTGATGCGGGTGCGGCGCACCATCATCGTCTGCCTGCTGCTGATGGGCTACTTTTATTACCGCATTCTGGGCGAACAGGGGCCGTTGGCCTCTTTCGGCCTCCTGGCCTTCGCGGCGGCGATCCAGTTCCTGCCGGCCATCATCGGTGGCATCTACTGGCGCAACGGTAACCGTCACGGGGTGCTGGCCGGCCTCAGCGCCGGCTTTCTGCTTTGGCTCTATACCCTGGTGCTGCCCACGCTCAACGCCTCCAATCTGATCCCAACCGGTTGGCTGCCCCAGAGCACAGGCGACAGCGGCTGGCTCTGCCCCACGGCGCTGTTCGGGTTGGGCGGCCCCGACCCGCTCACCCACGGCGTACTGTGGAGCCTTGGCATCAACACGCTCCTGTTTGTCGTGATTTCACGCCTGGCCAGTGTCCGTCTGGTGGACCGCATTCAGGCCAGCGCGTTCGTCAATAGCGCCGTCAAGGAGATCGCCGACCCCTCACGCCATGTTGGTCAGGTAACGGTGGGTGACCTGCAGACGCTGAGCGAGCGCTTTTTGGGTGTGAACCGAACCCGCCAGGCGCTCATCAACTTTGGTCAAGGGCGCGGTGAGCCTACGCCGCTGGCCGCGGAGACGGCCACCCCCGAGCTGATTCAACAGGTCGAACGGTTGCTCGCCGGTGCCATCGGTGCCTCCTCCGCCCGCATCGTGATGGACTCCACCCTGCGCGGTCGCGAGATGGAGATCGGCGATGTGGTCACCATTGTGGATGAGGCATCCCAGGCACTGCGATTCAACCGCTCATTGCTACAATCGACCATCGAAAACATCAGCCTCGGCATCAGTGTGGTGGATCAGCAGCTGCGGCTGGTGGCCTGGAACCGCCCCTACGTGGAGATGTTCAACTACCCCGAGGGGCTGATCTGTGTGGGCCGCCCCATCGAGGAGGTGTTCCGTTACAACGCCATCAAGGGGGAGTACGGCCCGGGGGAGATCGAGCCGCTGGTGAAAAAGCGGGTGGATTCGATCCGCTCCGGCGCGCCGCACAGCTACGAGCGCTACCGCCCCGATGGCACCGTGCTCGAGGTGCGAGGCAACCCGATGCCCAACGGCGGCTACGTCAATACCTACATGGATATAACCGAGCACAAACGCATCGAGGAAGCGCTGCGCGAAAGCGAGCGGAACATCCGAATCTACACCGATAATGTCCCGGTGCTGATCGCCTACCTCGACCCGGAGTGCCGCTTTCTGTTTGTCAATAAGGCCTACGCCGATACCTTCGGCCTCGACCGGCACAATGTGGCCGGCTTACACTGCCTCGAAGCGTTACCCGAGGCGGAATACCGCGACCGCCGCCATTATATTGACGCTGTGCTGCGCGGTGAGCGGCAACGCTTTGAAACCCGGCTGCCGACCTCTGATGGCAGCGTCCGCTATGCCGAGGTGACCTATATCCCCCATATCGGCGAGTACGGCGACGTGCTGGGCTATTTCACCCTGTATCAGGACACCACCGAACGGCGCAAGGCGGAGCAGGCGCTGCAGGAGACCAACGAAAATCTGGAGCAGCGGGTGCGTGAGCGCACCCACGCGCTGTCCGTCGTCAACAAGGAGCTGCGCAAGGAGAACACCATTCGCGCCTTGATGGAGGATGAGCTGCGTCAGGCCAAGTCCGACGCCGAAGCGGCCAACCTGGGCAAAACCCGCTTCCTTGCCGCGGCCAGCCACGACCTGTTGCAACCGCTCAACGCGGCCCGCCTGTTCACCTCGGCACTGGCGCAGCAGAGTCACAACCGCGAGACCCGCCAGCTGGTGGAAAATCTCGATGGCTCACTCAAGGCGGCGGAAGAGCTGATCACTGCCATACTGGATATCTCCCGCCTGGATGCCGGCGCCTTGGAGCCAACCCTGACCCACTTCTCACTGGAGAATCTGTTCCAGACGCTGAATACCGAATTCAGCATACTGGCACAGGAGAAGGGGCTGGATTTCCACAGCGTCAACTGCCGCCAGGTGGTCTATTCCGATCAAACGCTGCTGCGTCGCATCATGCAGAATTTTCTCTCCAACGCCGTGCGCTATACCGCCAGTGGCAGGATATTGATGGGCGCCCGGCGCGCCGGTCGGGAGCTGCGGCTGGAGGTGTGGGATACCGGCGTGGGGATCCCCGAGAGCAAACTGCACGAGGTGTTTGAAGAGTTCAAGCGGATCGACAACCCAAAACATAGCCAAGTGAAAGGGCTGGGGCTGGGGCTGGCGATCACCGATCGCATGGCCCGCATTCTGGGCCACCGGCTGCAGGTGCGTTCATGGCCGGGGCAGGGTACCGTGTTCAGTATCACCCTGCCACTGGGCGATCCGACCCAGGCGCAGAAGCCTCGACCAGAGCAGCGCGGCTGGATTCGCAGCAAGGGGCTGAACGGCATCAGGATACTGGTGATCGACAACGAACCCAAAATTCTGGAGGGGATGAGCGCGCTGCTGCTGGGGTGGTCCTGTGAGGTGGTCACCGCCCTCTCGGCCGAGGAGGCCGTTGCACTCACGCTGGAGCGTGACTGGGTACCGGATATCGTGCTGGCCGACTACCACCTGGGGGAAACCGAAACCGGCATCATGGCGTTGCGCCAACTGGCGCCGCTCGCGGGCCGGGCGGCCGGGGGCGAGTACTTCACCCCCGCCATCGTGATCACGGCGGATCGGACCGATGCGATCCGGGATGAGATCGCCGCGGCCGGGGCCCAGCTCCTGACCAAACCGATCCGACCGGCGGCGCTGCGGGCGATGATCAACAAGATCATTGCTTCCCTGCGGGCAGAAAAGGAGTGAAGTGCCGCCGCCTTGGCCAAGCGGGGGCGAGCGATCAGAGCTCGGTTCTGGGGGGCTCGACCCCCAACCGTTGCGCCTCGATCACCGCCTGGGTACGGCTATGGACGCCCAGCTTGCGCAGAATAGCGGTCACATGCGCCTTGATGGTGGCCTCGGAGACCCCCAGCTCATAGGCGATCTGCTTGTTCAGCAGCCCCTCGGTCAGCATGGTCAGGACACGAAACTGCTGCGGTGTCAGCGACGCCAGTGCGGCGGCGAACTGCTGGTCCTCCGCGCTGACATCACCCATGTTGTCGGTCAGCTCCTGCGGCAGCCACTCCTCACCTTTGAGTACAGCGGTAATCGCCTCGGAAATGGTTTCCAGCGGCGCTGACTTGGGAATGAAGCCGGAAGCACCGTAGTCGATGGCACGTTTCATCACATGCGGCTGCTCGCTGCCGGACACCACCACCACCGGCACACCTGGGTGCTGCCCGCGCAGAAATACCAGCCCGGAGAAGCCATGCGTGCCCGGCATGTGAATATCCAGCAACACCAGGTCGGCATCGCCATGCTGATCGACCCTCTCCTGCACCGCCGCCAGACTGTCGGCTTCGACGATCTCGACACCGGGCACCGCCTGGATCACCGCCTGCCGCAGCGCCGCGCGAAACAGAGGATGGTCGTCAGCGATAATGATCTTGTGCGCCAGTTGCATGCATCATCTCCCACGTTCTTCGGCGTGCCGGAAGGATAGCCGAAATGATCGAACACTGTACCCGCCGAGGCGGGAGCCGATTCCTGGCGCAATGATACCATCTCCTTGTTGCCAACGCCGCACCACCAGCCACACACCACCAGCCAGGCAGTGCCCAAACGAAAACGCCCGCCGGATGAGCGGCGGGCGTTGGCCTGGTGATCGAGCGAACAGGCGCCGATCAGCCCTTGCGGTTCATGCGATGCTCGATCAGATCATCCACCACGGTCGGGTCGGCCAGCGTGGAGGTATCACCCAGCGAACTGTAATCATCTTCGGCGATCTTGCGCAGAATACGGCGCATGATCTTGCCCGAGCGGGTCTTCGGCATGCCCGGCGCGAACTGGATCAGGTCAGGGGATGCGATCGGGCCGATCTCGGTGCGAACCCAGTTGCGTAGCTCTTTCATCAACTCTTCGCTGGGTTCGAAGCCGGCTTGCAGGCTAACATACACGTAGATCCCCTGCCCCTTCAGCTCATGGGGGTAGCCCACGACCGCGGCCTCGGCAACGGCCGGGTGCGCCACCAGGGCCGACTCCACCTCGGCGGTACCCATGCGGTGGCCGGACACGTTGATCACGTCATCCACCCGACCGGTGATCCAGTAATAGCCATCTTCATCCCGCCGCGCACCGTCTCCGGTGGTGTAAACCCCCTTGAAGGTGGTGAAGTAGGTCTGGATGAAGCGCTCGTGATCCCCCCAGATGGAGCGGCTCTGACCGGGCCATGAGTCCTTGATCACCAGGTTACCCTCGCCGGGGCCCTCGATCTCCTTGCCCTCGCCATCGAGCAGTGCCGGCTGCACGCCGAAGAAGGGCAGCGTGGCGGAGCCGGGTTTGGCCGCGGTGGCCCCCGGCAGCGGGGCGATCATGATGCCGCCGGTCTCGGTCTGCCACCAGGTATCCACGATCGGGCAGTTACCCTTGCCGAAAACGCGGTGGTACCACACCCACACTTCCGGGTTGATCGGCTCACCCACCGACCCCAGCAACTTGAGGCTGGAGAGGTCGGCATCGCCCAACACATCCTCCCCCTGCTGCATCAGGGCGCGGATGGCGGTGGGGGCGGTGTAGAACTGATTGACCCTGTGCTTTTCGATCACGCGGCCAAAGCGGCTGTTGTCCGGGTAGCTCGGCACCCCCTCGAACATCAGGGTGGTGGCGCCATTGGCCAGCGGGCCGTAAACGATATAGCTGTGGCCGGTCACCCAACCCACGTCGGCGGTACACCAGAACACATCGCCCTCGTGGTAATCGAACACGTACTGGTGGGTCATGGAGGCATACACCATGTAACCACCGGTGGTGTGCTTGAGCCCCTTGGGCGCGCCGGTTGAACCCGAGGTGTAAAGAATGAACAGCGGCGCCTCGGCATTCATCGCCTCGGCCGGGCAGTCCGCGGATTGTTCCGCCACCGCCGCTTCGTACCACACATCACGGCTGTCGTTCCAGGCCACATCTTTGTCGACCCGTTTGACCACGAACACCGTCTCGACCAGCTTGCCGGCCTCATGGTGGTCCAGCGCCTTGTCGACATTCTCCTTCAGCGGCACGACCTTGCCGCCGCGCAGGGAGAAGTTGGAGGTGACCACCACCTTCGACTTCGCCCCCTCGATACGTGCGGCCAGCGCCTCCGGTGAGAAGCCACCGAACACGATGGAGTGCACCGCGCCCACGCGAGCACAGGCCAGCATGGCGACGGCGGCCTCCGGGATCATCGGCATGTAGAGCGTGACCACATCCCCTTTTTGTACCCCCTTGGCCTTCAATGCGTTGGCAAAACGGCACACGCGGGCGTGCAGGTCGCGGTAGGTGATCTTCTCATCCTCACCGGGGTCGTCGCCCTCCCAGATGATCGCCACCTGATCGCCGCGGCTGTCCAGATGGCGATCGAGGCAGTTGAAAGAGGCGTTCAGCTCACCATCCTCATACCATTTGATGGCGACGTTGTGCGGATCGAAGCTGGTGTTTTTGACCTTTGTGTAGGGTTTGAACCAGTCGATACGCTTGCCCTGCTCGCCCCAGAAGGTTTCTGGATCGTTGATCGACTGCGCATACATCGCCGCATATTTTTCATGGTCAACGTGCGCCCTGGCGGCAAAAGCCGGATCGACTGGGAAGATATTCTGTTCACTCATCGTGATGCCCTTGAATTGCGTTTTGTTGTTATACCGTGGAACGCCGCTCTTAGTTATAGTTCCTGTTGTCGGCGTGATCGAGTTGATTGGTAACAGGTTATACCGAAGCGGCTCGGCTCCCCTGAATTAGACATTGGTCTACTCGAATGTCGATAAAAGCCAGTGAGTGCGGAGTAAGTAAGCCATTACTTACTCGACAGCAGTGACTCCAGATCGACTCCCTCCTCCCGCATCCGCGCCAGCTTGTATCGGAGCGTGCGCGGACTGATGCCCAGTTTTTCCGCGGCCGCCTTGCGGCTACCGGAGGTGGCGCGCAGGGCGTCCACGATCAACTGATACTCATGCTGTTTCAGATCATCGCCCAGCAGCCCCTCGGTCGGCGCCGAATCTGGGGGGGCGCCCTCCTGCGCCTTGCGATCCGGCTCCGGTGGCGGCAGCGACCCGCTGCGAAGCGCTATGGCGGCGTCGCCCAGATGCAGATCGGCCGCCGTGATGCGGTTACCGGCCTGGAGGATCAGCGCCCGCTGGATCACATTATCCAGCTCACGCACATTACCGGGCCAGGCGTGTTCACACAGGCGAGCAACCGCGCTCGCATCCAGCGCCGCCAAGGGGCGGCCCATTTTGCGGCAGTGGTGCTCAAGCAGGCGTTCGGCCAGCGGGCGGATATCCTGCGCCCGTTCACGCAGCGGCTGCCACTGCAGCGGGAACACGTTCAGGCGGTAGTAGAGATCCTCCCGGAAGCTGCCTTGGGCCACGCACCGCTCCAGCTGGCGGTTGCTGGTGGCCAGCAGACGCACATCCAGCGCAATCACCTTGCGCCCGCCGATACGCTCCACCTCCTGCTCCTGCAGCACCCGCAGCAGTTTGGCCTGCAACCCCAGATCCATCTCGCTGATCTCATCCAGCAGCAGGGTACCGCCGTTGGCCTGTTCAAACTTGCCCGGCTGGCTGCTGATGGCGCCGGTGAAGGCCCCCTTCTCATGGCCGAACAGTGTCGCCTCCAGCATACTTTCCGGGATGGCGGCGCAGTTGATGGCGATGAACGGCTGCTCGGCGCGCGCAGAATGGTTGTGGATGTAGCGGGCCAGCACCTCCTTGCCGGTACCGGACTCGCCGGTGATCAGGACTGTCGCATCGGTGGCGGCCACCCGCCGCGCCAACTGCAGCAGTTGGCGACTGCCCGGCGCCTCCGCCACCGGCTCCCCATCCCCTGCAGCCAGCAGCCCCTGGGCGTGGGTGCGGATCAGGTCGATCAGCTGGTCCGGCTCGAAGGGTTTCATCAGGTAATCGACGGCCCCGTTGCGGATCGCATCCACCGCCCGCTCCACCTGACCGTAGGCGGTGATCAGCGCCACCGGCAGCGCGGGGTTGAGCCGTTTCAGGTGGGCCAGCAGCTGATGGCCATCCATCCCCGGCATGTTCACATCGGAGATCACCAGATCCACGGGGTGGCGCTCGAGCAGCGCCAGCGCCTCCTCGCCGCTGCCCGCCTCCAGGTGGGCAATTTTCGCCAGCGCCAGGGTGTCACTGAGGGCTTCACGCAGATCGGCATCATCCTCGACAATCAAAACGGTTACGCTCATGCCGACTCCTGTGCAGAGGGGTTGATCAGAGGCAAGCGGAAACTCGCCCGGGTACCTTCACCCGGCACCGAGGCCAACAGAAACTCGCCATGGTGCGCCCGCGCCATCACCTGGGCGATGGCGAGGCCAAGCCCGGTGCCATGGGATTTGGTGGTGTAAAACGGCTCCCGGGCCCGTTTCAGGGTGGCGGCATCCATGCCCGGGCCGTGGTCGATCACCTCGAGCAGCAGCCAGTTTCCCTCCCGGGCCAGCCGCAGCTGCAGCTCACACCCCGCGCCGCTGGCCTGGAGCGCATTGTTGACCAGGTTCAGCACCGCCCCGAGCAGCGCCTCGAGGTTACACTGGATCACGGCGTCTGGCGCCTCATCGAGGCAGTCACAATCGGCATCGTACTGACTCAGGGGCTGATCGAGCAGGTCTTCCAGCCGCGCCATCAGGGTGCGGCCATCGACCCGGTCCTCCAGTCTGGTTTCACCGCGGGCGAAGATCAGCATGTCACGCACCTGCTGTTCGAGATGGCTCAGCCGCGCTTTTACCTTGCCGGCAAAGCGGATACGGGTGTCATCATCCAGCCGGGGCGCCATCAGATGGCTGGCGTAGAGCAGCGCCGCCGACAGCGGTGTGCGCACCTGATGGGCCAGCGAGGCCATCATCCGCCCCATCTCGGACAGCCGCTGGTAGTGGTGCAGCCGCTCCTGCAGTGTGCGGGTGTAGGTCTGGTCGGTGATGAACACCAGTTGGCCCGGTTCCCCCTCCAACGCCTGGGTCGAAAGGCTGACCCGGCGGCCATTTTTCAGCGACACCTCATGGCCATCATCCGGGCGCGGCGCAAAACAGTGCTCGATCACCTCCAGCCAGGTCCTGTTGGCCAGCGTCGTCCCCAGCAGCGACACCGCCGCCGGGTTGAATTCGGTGATCCGCCCGGTTTGATCGATCACCAGCACCCCGCCGGGCATACGATCGATCAAACGGCGCAACCGCTCCAGTGCCCGGCGATCGGCCTGTAGCGCCGCCACCCGGGCTTCCAGCTCAGCCACCCGTTGTTGCAGTTTTTGCGTTGCGCTCACTGACGTTCAATCCCGTACTTGCGCATCTTTTCCACCAGGGTGGTGCGCCGCACATGCAGCAGACGCGCCGCTTTCGATACCACCTGTCCGCTGGCCTCCAGCGCCTGATGGATCAGACGCCGTTCATGGGACTCCAGAAAGGACTTCAGGTCAATGCCATCCGCCGGCAGGGAATCCCCCACCTCCGACCGGGCGGGGGCGCCGTTGGCGGTGCCTTGAGGGGGTGGCTGCGGCGCCTGATAGCGGCCCGGATCGGGCTCTTCGATATGCCGAAACTTGGCCGGCAGCTCCGAGACCCCGATCACGCCACCGGGATGAATGATACTGAGCCGTTCCACCAGATTGGCCAGCTCCCGCACGTTGCCGGGCCAGGGGTGCAGGCGCAGCGACTCCAGCGCCGCCGGGTGGAACTGCAACCGGCCGGAGCCGGTCTCATCCAGCTGCCGGCTCAGGTTATTGAGCAACAGCGGCAGATCCTCCAGCCGGTCCCGCAGCGCAGGCATCTCGATGGGAAACACGTTGAGGCGGTAATAGAGATCCTCCCGGAACTGTCCATCTTGAATCATCAGCTCCAGATTCTTGTGGGTCGCGGTAACGATGCGCACATCCACCTCCAGGGTCTTGCTGCCGCCCACCCGCTCAAACTGGCGCTCCTGCAACACCCGCAGCAGCTTGACCTGCATCGGCAGGGGCATATCGCCGATCTCATCCAGAAACAGGGTGCCTCCATTGGCCAGCTCGAAGCGACCGGGCCGGCTGGAGATGGCGCCGGTAAAGGCCCCCTTCTCATGGCCGAACAGCTCGCTTTCGAGCAGCTCCGAGGGGATCGCGCCACAGTTGACCGGCACGAAGGGGCCGTCGCGGCGGGGGGAAAACTGGTGCAGACAGCGCGCCACCACCTCCTTGCCGGTGCCGGACTCGCCAGTGATCAGCACGCTGATATCCCGCGGCGCCACCTGCGCGATCAGGTGGCGAATCTCGCGGATGGGGGCACTTTGCCCGACGAAGCCGGGCATATCCGGCAGCACCCGCGGCTCGATCACCCCCCGCTCGCGCAGCAGGGCACACTGGTGCAGCCAGTCGAGCAACTGGGGATAACGGTAGGGCTGTTCGAGCACCCCCAACACCCCTGCCTGTGCAAACGCGGCCTGATCCAGCTCCGGCCAGTCACAGGTCAGCAGCTTGGGGATCACCGGGCCACGATCGAGCTCGGCCACCAGCTTGTTCAGCGCGATCGGCAGGCTGCTTTCACCGATCAGCACCACCCCGACCGCATCCAGCGCAAAGTGCTTGCTCTGCTGCAGCCAGCTGACAAAGTCAAAAACATGACACTCAAGCTCGATAAATTGCAGGCAGGTGCGCAACTTCTCACGTCGCTGCGCATCGTCATCGATAATCAGGGCCTGAAATGCGAGCGGGTCAGCGGCGCGGCTGTCGAGGGTTGCATTCATCGGGCGATCCGGGTTTGTCAGGATTCTGACAATCTACCGGATAGAGGGAGGATGTCAATGGATTGACAACCCTTTTCCAAGCCACGTTCCGCGAAACGGCTTATGCCTCATGCCGTATCGATCGGCGCCCACTCAATGCAACACCTCTTCCGGGTTGCTGGCCGTGAGGATCCGTTCTGACCACTCCAGCAGCCGCTCCTCATCCGCCTGAGCGATCCGTTGACGCAGCTCGGCCGATACGGTGCCGAACTTGCGCTCCATCAGGCGCAGCAGCACTCGCGCCTCGCCCTCTTGCATGCCCTGCTGCATGCCCTCCTGGCGGCCTTTTTCCAGATGACGTTCTGCAAAACTGTTCATTTTCTTTATCTCCTCCGAATAGCGTTCACAGTAGCGCTCCAGCTCGTCGGGTGCCAGGGCGGTGTAGATGTCGATAAAATCGATGTATTTGATCTGTTTCTCCGGGTCTGGTTCAAGTTCGAACAGGCCGCGCATGGCGTGGGCGTAAACATCGATCCGTTCGGTCGGAGCATAGTGCATATTGGGCAGGTTCAACCGCGCGGTCAGGTTCTGGCTATCGCGGTACCGTTGCCAGTCCAGCCTGGGCAGGTGGCAGGCCAGATAGCGGAAGCTCAGATAGGTGTGGCGATCGCCGCCGAGTTCCAATCGATCGGCCACTG
>JAXHUI010000013.1:0-25397 GCA_034189745.1 Pseudomonadota bacterium | reverse complement strand
ACTCTACCAGCAGCGGCACATCCAGTTCATGAAAGCGATCACCGAGGCGCTCTTTCAGTTGCTCCTGGCGCAGGGGCAGAATGCGGGCGGTGGCATCGATCGCGGCAGCTTCCTCAGCCGCGAAGAATTCCAACGCCTTGCGCGGGTAGTCGAGAATCAGGTTCTTGAAATTCTGGTCATGGCTCATCGCAACTCCTTTTGTGAATGCCTGTTTGTGCGTGCTGCTGGTTTGGAGGGTAATACCACAGACACATCCATCCAAATATGCCGCGATCTGAAGGTGATCGCGGCCGAAAGTCACCCCGGCGGCGCGGCCCGAACCCGGCGGGATCAAGATGAGAGTAAATTCCTGAACAGCGTTGCCGGATTTGGCTCAGGTGCGCCGCACCGGGGGATGGGGTCACGGATTCAGGATGATGCTTCCCGGACATGCCACCGAACCCGGAGTCACCACGATCGCTAAGTGTCACATCCCGGATAACATTCTATTCAATAGTCAGGTTACGCAGCGCCACCGCCAGAATGCGTCTGTCGGCACTTCCCGGTGCTTCTGCAGCCGGGGTTTTTAGCCTCAATGTATTGATTTCATTTCGCAATAACAGGGCCGGATCGAAATCCACTCTGAGTTCTGTTTGATCTGCATGCAATTGGCTGTGGTAGATGGCCCTCCCATTGAGTAGAAGTGTCAATGATTGTTCACCCAACGTATCGATGACCAGCTTGAGATGGCCTGAAAACGATCCATCTGCTACCCGAAACTGGATATCTGATTCAGTACCGTCGGTCCAGCGAAACTCGGTTTCAGGGGAGTGCCAACCACTGAAAAATACGGCCGATGAGTTTGGTTGAACCGTCGTTTCAGGGAGTAACTCAGGCAACCGGAACGGCTGAATATCAAAGGCTTCACTGCTGAACAGACAATCCACTGAGCAGCTTTTGCCCGCCACCAGTGTGTATGTGGGGCGTGCGCCCTCTGCACAGATTTTGGCATCCGTATACAAAAACGCCATGTGCCGCCATGTGGTGCAGGCGGCAACCTCCCGGCGATCCAGTTCCAACAGAAGGCCCGCTACATAAGTCCACTGGAAATGATCTTCATAATCAAGCCGTATCGGTAATCCTGTTTGGTTATCGATCAGTTGCTGTGCGGCTTGTTGGATTTCCCAACCCTGTTCAATGGGGGTGGGCTTCAAATGGGGTGCCAGCATAAGCAAAATTACCCCAGCGGTCAGCCAAGGTCTCTGCCCGAACTGCAACAGTGATACAGCCAGGATCAGAGGTGGTACCGCTAGATAAAATTTGGCGATAAAGGCAAACAAAGGAGCGGGTGTTCGGCTGTAGTAAGCCAACATGAGCACGGTAGCGGCCAACAGTAGCAACAAAATAGTGCGCGCAGCGGGCCGCTGCCAGATCTTGGTGGGGGATCGCCAAAACAGTAGCAACAGCATGGTGATGCCAACCCATTGCCAGAGGCGATCGCGCAACAACAATTGACGGATAAATGTCAAAACCTCACCCAAGCCAGGTAGATCATGCTGTTTGAAACTAGCCTGAGCCCTGAGAATCCGATGGATGTTGGACGGCTCATGAATCGTATAATCAACCACCAGAGGCAGAATAAAGCACACAATGATCAGTGCGCTGCCAATCAGTACAGTCCGGTAGGCTGCAACCCCGCCCCATCCGCCCTGCTTGCGCCATGCCCTCCAACAGCCCCAGGCCAGAAAGGGCAGCGTCAGTATCGGCATGGTGACATAACCGTGGATCAGCACACACACCAGCAAAATGACGACGGGCAAGATCCGGATATGGCCCTGGCTCAACAGGGCCAGGGTGACCAGAAAGGCGGCATAGGGCGCGATCATCCGCTCTGGCATCCAGATCCCCGTAAGCTCTGGGCCAACAAACGCGATCAAAAGCGCGGCACTACTGCAGGTAAAGAGGAGCGGCTTTGGCGGGCGCAGCAACGCGGTCAAGCCGATCGCCGTGCCGGATACCAGCACACTGTTCAACAGCAGGCTACCCCAACGCCACACTTGTACGCGGCTCAATTCAAAAGGGGAGAGTAGCCACTCAATGACATGGTTGTAGTAAAACCAGAAGGGACCTGGATGGTTGAACTCCCAGCGAGAGTAGTGACCAGTCAACAGCATCCCTTCATCCCGAATACGGTTTTGCAACAGCATATCGGCAGCGATGTCCCAAATCGGGGTGACCGGTGTTATCAGCTGTTCTGCCGAAATCATGGCCAGTAGACAAAACACACCGAGCCACACGAGGCCTATCACGCGGGTTGAAAACGGCTCATCCATTGCACTCATTCATTGCAAGAGTATCGAAGTAGTTCAGGAGGTTGGAGTTCAGGGTCAGAGTAACATCTCTTCAAAATTCCGCCAGAGCGTGGCGTCGTTGCTCTGACCGCGATCTACCGCTCTACCCCTGCGGCGGGCGGGCCAGCCCCCGAACCGGGTCGCCGTTGAAGAATGTCTTCACATTGTTGACCGCCTTGACGATCGCCCGATCCAGAGCCCCGGGCACCATGGCTGAATCATGTGGCGAGCCGATCAGATTGGGCAGAGAGAGGAACGGGTAATGCAGTTCGAAGCGGCCATGGCGGAAGGGCTCGACCCACCAGGCATCGATTCCGGCCTTGAAGCGAGGGTGGGTGCGCAGATGCTCGTAGAGTGCCGCCTCGTCGATCAACTCGCCGCGGGCCAGGTTGATCAGGATGGCGTCCTCTTTCATCTGCGCCAGCGCCGCACCATCGATGGCACCCATGGTTTCGGCGCAGAGCGGGGCGGAAACGAGCAGGATATCCGCCACCTGCAGAAGCTCGGGCAGCCGGTCCGGGGTGCCGATCCACTCCACGCAGGCGTCGGTCCGGCCACTGCGGGTGATCGCGTGGACCCGAACGTCGAACGGTCGCATCAGCCGCGCCACCGCCTTGCCTATGCCGCCAAAGCCATACACGCCGAGGGTTTTGCCATGCAGCGATCCGACCGGCTCGGTCTGCAGGAAACGGCCTTCGGCGAGGGCTTCGTGCCGGGGCCGCAGCTCCTTGACCAGGGCGAGTGCCAACGCCAGCGCGTGCTCGGCCATCGGTTCGGCGAAGGCGCCGCTGTTGCCGGCGATGGCAACCCGCGGCGGAATGATCTCGAAGGGGATGTGGTCCACCCCGGCGGTGACGCTCTGCAGCAGCTTCCAGCGCGCCTGGGAGAGCGCCTCCGGTGGAACCTCCTGCGGCAGGTTCATCGCCAGCGCGGCGTCGCTCTCCAGATCCTCCGGCCGCACACCGGCGTGGTCGGCAAGATAGTGGCATTCGAGCACTCCCTCGGCCGCCTCCTCGATGAGTGTGCGGGTGTCGGGCGGGCAATCAAAGGTGATCAACAGGCTGTTGTGGGCGTTCATCAAGGCTCCAGGGTGTACCGGCTCGTGGGTGGCTACTACGAGGCTAGCAGCACCTCCCCGCCTTCGCCAGCCGACCCGGCTCCTTTCATATCAACTCGGCCAGGTTATCCACGACCCGATCCGGGGAGCCGTTTGCCACCGGTTCGCCGTGGTTGTAGCCGTAACTGACGCAGATCACCGGGCACCCCGCGGCCCGGGCGGCGGCCACGTCGTTGCGCGAGTCACCCACCATCAACGCTCGTTCCGGGGGGCAGCCGAGGGTGTTGAGCACGTTCAGTAGCGGCAGCGGGTCCGGCTTTTTCTTCGCCAGGCTGTCGCCCCCCAGCACCGGATCGAAATAGTGCTCGATCTGCAACGTCTTCAGCAGCGGGAGGGTAAAGGCGATCGGTTTGTTGGTGACCAGCGCCAGCGGCACGCCCGCCCGTCGCAGGTGGCCCAGCAGCGCCGCCGCGCCGGGATAGAGCCGGCTGTAGCGGCCGTTGCTTTGTGTGTACGCCGACAGGAACAGCTCATACGCGGTCTGGAACAGCTCCGCATCGACCGCCTCGGCGGCGGGGTGGCTCTCCCCTGTGAGCGCCCGCCGCACCAGCATCTGGGCACCATTACCCACCCACTGGCGCACCTGCGCCTCCCCCACCGGCCGGCGGCCCAGCGCCTGCAGCATCTGATCCACCGCCACGGTCAGATCCAGCGCGCTATCGACCAGCGTTCCATCCAGATCAAACATGACACAGGCCGGCAGCTCACCCTTGAACAGGCGGCGCAACATCAGCGGGCCACCCGTGCCAGCTCGGCGCGCATCTGCGCAATCGTGGCGGCGTAATCGGCGCTGTTGAAGATGGCGGAGCCCGCCACGAAGGTATCGGCACCCGCCGCGGCGATCGTGGCGATGTTGTCGCACCCCACGCCGCCGTCTACCTCCAGCCGGATATCGAGGCCGCTGGCCGCGATCCGCTGGCGCGCCTGGCGCAGCTTGTCCAGCGTGGCGGGGATGAACGTCTGGCCAGCAAAACCCGGGTTGACCGACATCAGGAGGATCATGTCGATCTTGTCCAGCACATGATCGAGGTGGTTCAAGGGGGTGGCCGGGTTGAATACCAGACCAGCCTTGCAGCCGCCAGCGCGGATCATCTGCAGCGAGCGGTCGATATGCTCGGAGGCCTCCGGGTGGAAGGTGATATAGCTGGCCCCGGCGCGCAGAAACTCGCTGATCATCCGGTCCACCGGTTTCACCATCAGGTGCACGTCGATCGGCGCCTCGATGCCGTGGTCGCGCAGCGCCTTGCACACCATCGGGCCGATGGTGAGGTTGGGCACGTAGTGGTTGTCCATCACATCGAAGTGAACCATATCCGCACCGGCTGCCAGTACGGTTTCAACCTCCTCCCCGAGACGGGCAAAGTCGGCGGAGAGAATGGAGGGAGCGATTTTGAACTCGGCCATGGGAACTCGTTTGCTGGTTGACGATGGCGCCATTGTAACCAGACTGGCCGCGCTATTCAGCACCCGCAAGCGGCAATTCTCTTGCGGCCACGCCTGCCAGTCTCGATAATCGGGCCATGCCCATCCACCTGAAACTCATCACGCTCGCCCTCGGCGCCATGCTGCCCCTGGCGCTCGCCCAGGCACAAACGGATCCCCCGGAGGAGGACACTCCGCCGGAGCGCCATGCGGCCGGTCGACTCGATGCGGCGGAACGGCTGCTGTTGCAGCTCGAGGCGGACGCCGAGCTGATCACACTCCAACGGGAGGACAGCCGTTTTTTCCTCATTTTTCACCCCGCCGACGCCCCGACACCGCAGGGCAACCTGCTGATCATGCCAGATACCGGTGTGGGCCCTGGCTGGGTGGAGCAGAGCAGCGCCATCAGCCGCTACCTTGCCGAGCACGGCTGGAATACGCTGATTTTGCAGCCCCCCACCCCGCCGGACCCGCCCCTGCCCGAGCGCACCCTGCCCACGATGCGGGTGATTCGGGCCGGTTCGAGCGCCGCCGAGCCGGCGGCCCCCGCGACGGCCGAGGGTGGTGCCAGTGCGCCCGCCCAGCCCCCGGCGGAACCCGCCGCCGAGGCAACGACACCCCTCCCCTTCGCCGAACAGGTCCGCCAACGGCTGGCACTGGCGCGCACCGAGCTGCAACAGCGCAGCCATGAGGCGAGCAAAATCAATGTGCTGTTGGGCATCGGGGGCAGCGCCCCTTGGGTAGCGGCGATGGCGGTCGAGTGGGGGGAGAAATGGGATCTGGTGATGATCAACCCACGCCCGGGCAAAGCCGCCGAGGCCGATCTGTTCACGCTGCTGCCACGCCTCAAAGGCAGGGTGATCGACCTTTATTACCTGCCGCTGCCCGGTTACCCGGAGGCCGCCCCCGATGCGCGGCTGCGCCGCCGGCTGGCCCGCCGTGCCGGCATGTCCAACTACCATCAAAGTCGCTTGCCCGGCCTGTTCCGGGGCTGGCAACACGAGATGCCACAACTGGTGCGTCAGTTGCGCGGCCTCATGGAACGGATTCTGCTGGCGAACCCCGAGCCGCCGGAGGCCGAACAGAAGCCCCCGCCGCCGCCGCAGACCCCGCCGGGGATACGCAATCCGCGCCCGGCCCGGGGCCCCGGGGCGGCATGAGTCAGTGCAGGCCGCGGGCCGCCTTGATCCGTTCGTAGGCGGCCTGAATCTCTTGGGTTTTCTCCTTGGCAAGGAGCACCATCTCCTCCGGCAGCCCCTTGGCGATCAGTTTATCGGGATGGTGCTGGCTCATCAGCTTGCGCCAGGCTCTTTTCACCTCGGCGTCCGTGGCCTCGGGGCTGACCCCGATCACCCCGTAGGCATCGGCCAGAAGGCGGGCGTCGTCATAGTCGGGCCGTTGGTGGGACTCCCAGGAGTGGCGGCGAAAGGCGTCTTCCGCCCGCAGGCGCGAGAGCAACAGCTCCATCTCTTCCCGGGTGAAGCGCAACTCGGAGAACACCTGCTGCAAGATCGCCTGCTCCGCCGGGCTGATCTCGCCATCCGACATCGCCGCCTGCAACTGGATCTCGACGAACATCAATTTGACCGCCGGTCGCGGGCGCAACACGATCGCCAGCGGCCTGAGCACGGTGGCGATATCGAACGTCTCCTCCTTGCCGGCCGAGAAGTGGTCGATCGCCTCGCGCCGGCGCGCCTCACTGAGGTTCATCCGGGTCATCACCTCTTGGGCGAAGCTGATCTCATCTTCACTGACCCGGCCATCCGCCTTGGCGACCTTGCCCATCACGCTGAAGGTGGCGCGAAAAAACAGCTCCTGCGGGTTGAACGCCTGCAGTTTGCGACTGAACCCGCGCTGGATCAGAAAGCCGATTGCGCCTCCCGCCAACAGGCCGAACAGGCCGCCGCTGAGCAGCCCGATCAGGCCACCGACGATCGCCCCGGCACGAAACCGGTGCAACTGCTGAAACAGATTTTCCATTGCAACTCCTTAAACCCTGCGCTCGCGCAGGCGCTGATCCAGTTGTGCCAGCCGCTGTGGGGTGCCCACATCCTCCCAGCAGCCCCGGTGCCACTCCCCGCTCACCCGTCCGCGCGCCATCGCCGCGAGCAGCAACGGCGCCAGAGCGAACGTGGTTTCGGTCACCCCCGCGAACAGCTGCGGTGTGAGTACGCTGATGCCGCTGAAGGTCAAGCGCGCCTCCCCCCGCTCACGGACACGGCCGGAAGGCTCCAGTACGAAATCCCCCTGCGGATGCCATGGCGGGTTGCGGGTCAACACCAGATGGGCGCCACCGGGCGCCGGTCGAGTCCTTGCCAGCGCAGCCAACGGATGGGTGCTGAACACATCCCCATTGATCACCAGAAAGGGCTCATCACCCCGCTCACACAGCAGCGGCAGCGCTCGCCGTATGCCCCCCCCGGTTTCCAGCGGCGCCCCCTCCGCCGAATAGGTGATGCGGGCGCCATAGCGGCTTCCATCCTGCAGATACGCCTCGATCTGCTCGCCGAGCCAGGCGTGGTTGATCACGATCTCCGTGATGCCGGCGGCCACCAGACGCTCGATCGGGTATTCGATCAGCCGCTTGCCCCCGGCGCAGAGCAGTGGTTTGGGGGTGGTCAGGGTCAGAGGCCGCATCCGCGTCCCCCGCCCCGCCGCCAGAATCATCGCCCGCATCCCAGCCACCTGCGTTCGATCGATCTGCCGGCGAAGTGGGGGTGTGCCAGAAAGGGGGGGATCACGCGCCGCTCCAGCCAGTCGACGAAGGGCGCCAACTCCTCATACCGCCCCGCAACCCGGTAAAGATAGGCGAAGGTTCTGGGTAGATCATCCAGATAGGCCGCTTTGCCGTCCCGGAGCCAGAGCCGGGCGAAGATCCCCAGCACCTTGAGATGGCGCTGCATCCCCATCAGATCGAACTGCTGCTGGAACAGCTCCCGCTCGGCCACCGCGAGCCCATCCCGCAGCAACCGCTGGCGGAAGGTTTCGACCCAGAAGCGCACCTGCTCATCCGGCCAGTCGATATAGCAGTCACGCAGCAGCGAAACCAGATCATAGGTGACCGGCCCCACCACGGCGTCCTGAAAATCGATGATGCCCAAGCGGCCATCCTCCAGCAGCATCAGATTGCGCGAGTGGAAATCCCGGTGCACGCTGACCCGCGGTTGTGCCAACGCGGACTCGATCAGCAGCTTGGCCACCAGCCCGAGCAGCCGGTACTCCTCCTGTTCCAGCTCCAGCCCCAGCAGGCGGGCAAGAAACCACTCGGGAAACAGCGCCATCTCCCGCGCCAGCAGGGTGCGATCGTAGGGGGGCAGGGGGGGGCGGCCGGTGGTACGCTGAATCTGTCGCAACGCCTCGAAGGCGGTGGCGTAGTGCTGCTCCACCGTGGCCGCGCCGAGCCGGGGCAGCAGCAGCCGGTCGCCGAAATCCTCCAGCAGCATGAACCCCGCCTCGAGGTCGCTGGCGATCACCCGCGGCACCGCGATCCCCTGCGCGTGCCAGGCCCTTGCGATGAGCAAAAAGGGCTCGCAATCTTCCTGCTCGGGGGGGGCATCGACGGCGATCCAGCTCCCGTCCGGGCCGTTGGCCCGGAAGTAGCGGCGGAAACTGGCGTCGCCCGAGACCGGTCGCAGCTCGGGCTCCACCTCGATCCCCTGGGCGATGGCCTGCCGGTGTACCCATTCGCTAAGCTGTTTCAGCCGCTGCCCCATTCGCCCCTGTCCCCTAGCACTTGAAGTTGTGAATGCTTTATCATGTCTGGCTCGATATGGTACTCGACTTGGGGGCCGGCGTGAAACCGGCAACGACCGCAACTGGATGGCGACCTGATGCCCTTTGACAGCCGCGCTGCACTCACACTCACTCTTGCCATCGTCGCCGCCACTTTCACCCAGCCAGCACAGGCAGAGGCGAGTGACGAGCGCCTGTGGAGCTGCAATCTGACCCCCACTGGAGAGTGGGATTGTGTCGTCGATGAAACGCTGCTGGAGGAGCAGGAGGGGCGCGTCGCCGCCGGCCAAACGGCGCCGGAGTCCGGCAACAAAGCGGAACCGACGAACACGGAGCGCACCACTTCCGAAACGGCGGCGGAAGCCGTGGCCAGCGAGCGCGGCACCGGGAAAGCCACGGCAACCGACACCGAGTCGGTCGGTATCAGCGCCGCACCCCCCGCCCCCACCACGGAGCTGAGAACGGGTGCACCGGCGGCCATCCGCTGGCCCGAACCGGCCGCCGCGCTGGCCCGCCCACCCACCGCCGCGCCATCTGCCCAGGCCGCCACCACCCCCGCCTCGGGGGACTGGAACTGTGTCGCCACCGATGGAGAGTGGGCCTGCAGCCGTGAGAACACCCCCGCCCCCGCCGCCGCCGACAGGGCCGTTGTGCAATCGCCCAAGGCAGTGGGTGGCAAGCCGGAGTGGAACTGCGAAGCCGTCGGCGGCGAGTGGCAGTGTCAACAGGTCGCCACCCGGGCGCCGGCCCGGCTCGATACACCGGGCAGGCATGTCGCCACCCCGGCCGCGGCGGCGGCCCTGGACTGGTACCCCTACCCCGCCGGGGAGGCCCCCGGCGCCTGCACCGGTCGCTACATCGAGCCGGAATTCGCCTTCCTGGAAGATGAGCGCCCGCTCGATCAGCAGCCGGTGTTCGTCAACGCCCTCACCTCCTCGACCCGCCTCGGCGGCCTGACTCGACTGGAGGGAGGGGTCGAAATCCAGCGCGGCGGTCGCCTGTTCACCAGTGCCAGCGGTGAGTACGATCAAAAAACCCGCATCGCGCGGCTGCTCGGCGGCGTCACCTACCGCGAAAAAGGGCTGCTGTTGCTGGGCGACCAGGCCGAGGCCAACATGATCAGCGGCGATACCCGATTCAGTGGCGCACGCTATGTGATGCACCAGGAACACATGCGCGGCAGCGCCGACAGCATCACCCGTTTTGGCGATCGGCGGATCCTGCTGACCGAAGGCGCCATCAGCTACTGCGAGCCCGGCAGCAACGCTTGGCAGATAGCGGCCGACTCCATCGAGCTCAACCCCGATACCGGTCGTGGCGTCGCCCGCCATGCCACCTTCGATGTGGCCGGCATTCCGCTCCTGTATACCCCCTACTTCTCCTTCCCGATCGATGATCGCCGCCAGTCGGGCTTTCTCTTTCCCGGTTTTGGCTACTCCGATAGCGACGGGGTCGATATCTCCCTCCCCTACTACTTCAACCTGGCGGAGAATTACGACGATACGCTGACCCCCCGCTATATCGGTGAACGCGGCCTGCTGCTGGAGAACGAGTTCCGCTACATGAACCGGCACTCAACCAATACGCTGAGCACCGCCTGGCTGTCGGATGACGACCTTTATGGCGAGAGCCGTTGGCTCTTTGGCATCGAGCATGGCGGCAACCTTTACGACAATCTGTTCAGTCGGATCGACTTCACCCGTGTCAGTGACGACAGCTACTTTGAAGACCTCGGCACCTCGCTCGAGGTGCAGCGCAACGACCATCTCAATCAGCTGTTCGAGCTGCGCTACCTGCAGCCCGACTGGAACCTCACCCTGCGCACCGAGGGCTACCAGACCATCGACGGCACCACCCCCTATGAGCGCCTGCCCCAACTGCTGCTGACGGGGCGGGAAACCCGGGTCGCCGGCCTCCTGGACCTGGAGTATCAAGCCGAATACACCCGCTTCGAGCGTGATCTCGAAAGTCGCTACGCCCCGCTTGGCGAGCTGGAAGCCACCGTCGGCGACCGGGTCCATATCCGCCCCCGCTTGAGCTTCTCGCTCGACCGCCCCTGGGGCTTTATCCGCCCGGCACTCACGTTCTGGCACTCCTCCTACGATCTCGACAACGAACGCAATGGGGCGCTCGGCGGCAGCGAGTCGATCAGTGCCACCATTTTGAGCCTGGACTCGGGCATGGTGCTCGAACGTGACTTTGCGCTGGCGCAAAACCATTACACCCAAACCCTCGAACCGCGCCTGTTCCTGCTGCACGCCGATGCGGATGAACAACCGGATGCCCTGATTCCGCGCTTCGACTCCTCCCAGCTTGGCTTCACCTACTACAACCTGTTCCATGAAACCGGCTGGAGCGGCAACGACCGGGTGGCCGACACGACCCAGGCCACCGTCGGCGTATCCACCGCCCTCTACAATGAGCTGGGGGCGGAAAAACTGCGTGTAGGGGTGGCCCAGGCCCAGTATTTTGCCGACCGGGAATACGCCGGTCGCCCGGGTGACGACCCCACCGGCTCCAACGCGAGCAGCTCCAACCTGGCCACCCTGGCGCGCTGGAGCATCACCCCCAACCTGCAGCTGAGCCATGATGGCGAAGTCGACCGCGACAGCTACAACTTCCTCGAACAGAACTACAAACTGAGCTATCTGCCCGGTGACGAGCGGCTGTTCTATCTGAGTTATCGTGACAACACGGAAAAAGATCTCTATGAAGGTATTCAGCAGGTCGATCTGGCCTTCCGCTGGCCGCTCAACAACCGCTGGACCAGTTACGGCCGCTGGCAACAGGACCTGGACAACGAGGAGAACCTCGAGACCCTGTTCGGGCTCGAATACAGCACCTGCTGCTGGAAGGTACGTTTGACCGGCCGCCGCTGGGTGGTCGATCCCAACACCGTCGCCCAAAACCAGTTCGAAACCGACACCGGCTTCTATCTGCAATTCGTATTCCGCGGCCTGGGTGCCTTCGGACAGGGTGGCGGCCGCGAGTTCCTGGAAGATATCACCGGATACAACGAGGATGACAATGGCTCTTTCTAAACCAAGCCCGCTTCTTGCAGCCCTGCTGCTGCTTCTGCCGCTGGCCTTCGCCAACGCCGAGCCGCTCGATCGCGTCGTCGCCATCGTCAATGATGACGTGGTGCTGGAAAGCGAGCTCGAGCAGCGCCTGGAGCTGGTGACCCAACAGATCGGCGCCCGGGGTGAAGACACCCGCCTGCCGCCGGAAGAGGTGCTCAGAAAACAGGTGCTGGAGCGGCTGATCCTGGAAAGCATCCAGCTCCAGATCGCCCAGAAGCAGGGGATCCACGTATCCGATCGCCAGCTCAACGACGCGCTGGAGCGGATCGCCGAGCAAAACGGCATGACGCTGGCGCAGTTCCGGGAGGCGCTGATCGCCGAGGGGCAGGATTACAACGCCGCGCGCGAACAGATCCGCCGCGAACTGCTGCTCAATCAGGTGCAGCAGAGCAACGTCAACCGCCGCATCAGCGTCTCCGATCAGGAGGTGCAGAACTTTCTCGCCTCGGAGCTGGGGCAGCAGGAGATACAAACCGAATTTCTGCTGCGCAACATTCTGATCGCGCTGCCGGAGGGAGCCTCGCCGCAGATGATTCAACAAGCGGAGGAAAAGGCCCGCGCACTCTACCAGCAGCTACAGGAGGGGGCCGACTTTGCCGAGCTGGCCCTGGCGCAGTCCAACGCACCCAATGCGCTCCAGGGGGGCGAGCTGGGCTGGCGGCGGGAATCCGAACTGCCCGAAGCCCTGGCCAGCGCCGTCAGCAAGCTGAGTCCCGGCGAAACGAGTCAGCCCATTCGCACCCCCGGCGGCTTCCACATCCTCAAGGTGGAAGACAAGCGCGGCGGCAAGGTTCAGCTGGTCAACCAGATCAAGGTTCGCCATATCCTGTTGACCCCGAATGAAATCCGCACCCCCGAACAGACCCGCCGCCTGATCGAAGAGCTTTACCGCCGCCTGCAGGCGGGCGAACCCTTCGATGAGCTGGCCCGCCGCTACAGCGACGACGCCGCCAGTGGCTCCCAGGGCGGCGACCTGGGCTGGGTCCAGAATGGCCAGATGGTGCCCGAGTTTGAGCAGGTGATGAACAACACCCCCAAGGGAGAGATCAGCGAACCCTTCCAGTCCCGTTTTGGCTGGCACATATTGCAAGTGCTGGACTACCGCACCCAGGATGTGGGGGACAAGATGCTGGAATCCCAGGCACGCAACAGCATTCGCCAGCGCAAATTCGCCGAGGAGCTGAACAACTGGCTGCGCGAGATCCGTTCGCAGGCCTATATCGAGCGCAAGATCTGACCGTGAACTACCCACGCCTGGCCATCACCCCCGGGGAGCCCGCCGGAGTCGGCCCCGAGCTCTGCGTCCAGCTGGCCCAGCAGGCGTTACCCTGCCAGCTGGTCGCTATCGCGGACCCGGCGCTGCTGCGCCAGCGGGCCGCCGCCCTGGGCCTGGAGCTCGAGCTGCTCCCCTTCGACAGAGCCACCCCCGCGGCGCCCGCTCCGCCCGCTGCCCTCTACTGCCAACCGGTGCCCCTGGCCGCTGCCAGCGAACCGGGCCGCTTGAACCCGGCCAATGCCCCCTATGTGCTGACGACCCTGCGTCAGGCGGCGCAGGGCTGTCTTTCCGGTCGGTTCGATGCGCTGGTTACCGCCCCCGTCCACAAGGGGGTGATCAACGATGCCGGCATCCCCTTCACCGGCCACACCGAATTTCTGCAGCAGATGACCGGCAGCCCCACGGTGGTGATGCTGCTGGCCACCGAGGGGCTGAAGGTCGCCCTGGCCACCACCCACCTGCCCCTGGCCGCCGTGCCCGGCGCCATCACCCAACCCCTGCTGCGGGAGGTGATCGCGGTTCTGCTGCAAGATCTGGAGCGCTCATTTGGCATCCGCCAGCCCCGCATACTGGTGGCCGGGCTCAACCCCCACGCCGGAGAAGGCGGCCACCTGGGGCGTGAGGAGATCGACGTGATCACGCCGGTGCTGGCCGAGTATCGCCAGCGTGGCGCCGCCCTGATCGGCCCCCTGCCCGCCGACACCCTGTTCACCCAACACCACCTCAGGGGTGCCGATGCCGTGCTGGCCATGTATCATGACCAGGGCCTGCCGGTGCTCAAATACAAGGGGTTTGGCCGGGCCGCGAACATCACCCTGGGGCTGCCGATCATCCGCACCTCGGTCGATCACGGCACCGCGCTGGACCTGGCCGGCAGCGGGCGGGCCGATGGCGGCAGCCTCCAGATTGCACTGCGTTTCGCCCTCGATATGGCTCGCCACCGAACAGGTAACTGATCCATGAGTAAAAAACCGGTAGGCCACAAGGCGCGCAAGCGTTTTGGGCAAAACTTTTTGCATGATCCCGGCGTCATCACGCGGATCATCCGCGCCATCAACCCCCGGCCGGGGCAGCACCTGGTGGAGATCGGCCCCGGTCTCGGCGCGCTCACCGGAGCGCTCCTGGAGGCTTGCGACGGGCAACTGGACGCCGTCGAGCTGGACCGCGACCTCATTCCGGTGTTGCGTACCCGTTTTTTCCGTTACGCCGACACCTTCACCCTGCATGAAGCCGATGCCCTCAAATTCGACTTTGCCACCTTGCAACGGGATGAGCGCCCCCTGCGCATCGTCGGCAACCTGCCCTACAACATCTCGACCCCTCTGATCTTCCACCTGCTCGACGGCAGCGGCCCGATTCAGGATATGCACTTCATGCTGCAAAAGGAGGTGGTCGAACGGCTGGCCGCGGGGCCGGGCGAGAAACACTATGGCCGTCTGAGCATCATGGCCCAGTACCATTGCCGGGTTGAGCCGCTGTTCGTCGTCCCCCCCGGCGCCTTCTCCCCGGCACCCAAGGTCGACTCCGCCATCGTCCGGCTGGTGCCCTACGGCGAGCCCCCGCACCCCGCCAGGGATCTGCAGCGGCTGCAAACGGTGGTTCGCACCGCCTTCGGCCAGCGCCGAAAAACACTGCGAAACAATTTGAAAACCCTGCTCGGTGCCGACCAGCTCGAACGGCTGGGCATCGACCCGGGGCTGCGCCCGGAACAACTGACGCTGGCACAGTTCGTCCAGATCAGCGACGCCCTGAGCGCGCCATGAAACACAGCCACGAGGAAAACGAAAAACCGATGCACACCCTGGACTACAGCCGGAACATCGAGATCCGTGTCGACACCGCCTACCTGCCAGAGCAGTCGGAGCCGGAGGCACACCGCTTTGTGTTCTCCTACCGAATCCGTATCACCAACCACAACGGCAAACCCGTTCAACTGCTGCGCCGGCGCTGGCGGATCACCGACGGCAACGAGCAGATCCAGGAGGTGGAGGGGGAAGGCGTGGTGGGAGAAAAGCCGCTCATCGAGCCCGGCCACACCTACGAGTACACCAGCGGCACCGTGCTCGCCACCGAGGTGGGCAGTATGCAGGGGGAGTACCAGATGGTGACCGAAGACGAGCACCCCTTCCGGGTGCGGATCCCCCCGTTCACCCTCGCTCAGCCCAACGCACTCCACTGAACGCAAACCCCGCCGGTAGCCCCGCGCGGGAACCCGGCGGACTGAACCGAATGGAGCGGCGGCCCCCTCGCGGCCGGCCCAAAGGGCAGCGCCTCTGGCGCCACCATCGCCTCCTACTCCTGCTATACTGCGGCTTTCGGCTCCAGCGGCACAGACGGCACAGACGGCACAGACGGCACAGGGGATTGAACAACGATGGATTTCGCCTCACTACTCGGGATTTTTTCCGGCATCTTCCTGATCGTCAGCGCTATTTTGCTCGGCGGCAACGCCGACGTTTTCCTCAACGTGCCCGGTCTGATGATCGTGGCGGGAGGGACCATCGCAGCCACCCTGCTGACGGTGCAGTTCAAGGATGTCCTGAACGCCTTTCAGGCCGCCTGGATCGTGTTCACCCGCGACAAAACCAACCCCCAGGAGATGATCGACACCATGCTCGAGCTGAGTCGAGTCTCACACCGCCATGGACTGTTGAAACTGGGGGATGTGGAGAGCGACTCCCACGTACTGGAGCGCGCCTGCAACCTGCTGGCCGAGGCCGCCTCCGAGCAGGTGATCCGCAACACCTTGCAAAACGAGATCGACTCGCTGATCGCGCGCCACCATTCGGTGCAGGATGTGTTTCGCAAGATGGCCACCTACGCACCGGCTTTCGGCATGTTGGGCACCCTGATCGGCCTGATCCAGATGCTCAGCCAACTGAACAACCCGGAAACGATCGGCCCGGCGATGGCCGTGGCGCTTTTGACCACCTTCTACGGCTCGCTTCTGGCCACCATGGTGTTTCTACCCATTGCCGGCAAACTGCACGCGCGCACCCTGTCGGAGGTCACCAACCTGGAAATCATCCGAGAGGGTTGCATCAGCATCCTCACCAACGACCACTACATGCACGTATATGAACAGCTGGCCTCCTACCTGCCGGAAGCCCAACGCAAACCGATCAAAATCGGCAAGGCACAAAAAGCCGACGAAGCGGACACGAAACCGGCGCGTAACAAGAGCGAGGCCCCGCGGTGAGCAGCAGCCGTCGCCGGGAGCTGACCTCCGACACCGACTCCCCGGGCTGGCTGACCACCTACGCCGACCTGATGACACTGCTACTGGTATTTTTTGTGTTGCTGTTCTCCATGTCCAGCATGGAGAAGGAACGCTTCGCCAACGCGATGCGCTCGTTCCAGACCGCATTCCAGCGCGCCGTCTCCGGCGCACCCAACAGCATCGTGCCGCTGGAACAAACCGCCCCGACCTCCGACTCGAGCGAGATCCGCGATACCATCATGCAGACACCGGATGGGCGTCCGCTTGCCGAGCAGGACACCGCCGCGGAGCGGGAAGCTCGTGCCCTGGAGCTGGAGTGGCGGCAACTGACCCGCGACCTGCAGCGAGCGTTCGAGCTGATGCAGATGCAGGACGCGGTCGAAATCGGCACCCCCAAGGATGGCAAACTCTCCCTGCGGGTGAAGGGGGCCGCTCTGTTCGACTCCGGTTCGGCCGAACTCAACCGCGCGATGCTGCCGGTTCTGGATGCGCTACTCGAAACGCTGGTGGTCAACCCGGGCTACAAACTGGACATTCAGGGCCATACCGACGATATTCCGATCAACACCCCCCAGTTCCCCTCCAACTGGGAGCTGTCGGCTGTGCGTGCCACCACGGTGCTACGCTACCTGGTTGATGCTGGCATCGACCCAAAACGGCTCACGGCAACCGGCTATGGCTCTTCCATCCCGCTGGTACCGAACACCTCGCCAGAAAACCGGGCGATCAACCGCCGGATCGAATTTGTGTTGGAAAAACGGGCTACAGAACGATGAAACCAAAGATCCACCTCCCGGAGCTGACCGACAACGGCCGCCGAGCCTACCGCCTCAAGGTGAATCAGGATGATCCCATCTGGCTCGAAATCGAGGGGCGCAGCGTCCATCTGGAAGACCTCTCCGAGACCGGTGTCGCCTTTTTCTCACCGCAGCCCCTGTCACTGGGAAGCTACCCGGTGCGGCTGAAATTTCAGATCGATGACCGCGCCTTCAGCTTCGACTGCGCCCTGAAGCTGGTACGCAAGGTGGGCAACCTATGGTGTGGTGATCTATCGGGGCTCTCGGACTTCGAGCACCGCATGCTCTCCCAGTTCGTCACCTGGTGCCAGGCCCGGGCGATCCGCCACGACAAAATGAAACCCCAATGAGTTCTTGACGTTGGCGTTACGAGCCCGTACTATACGCGCCATCCAGTTGATGCGGGGTGGAGCAGTCTGGTAGCTCGTCGGGCTCATAACCCGAAGGTCGTTGGTTCAAATCCAGCCCCCGCTACCATTTTAAGAAAAGCAGAGTCAAAAACGAGCAAGCTCGTCGGGCTCAGCTCCTCACAACCCCGGGCGAAGGTCGTTGGTTCAAATCCAGCCCCCGCTACCATTTTAAGAAAAGCAGAGTCAAAAACGAGCAAGCTCGTCGGGCTCAGCTCCTCACAACCCCGGGCGAAGGTCGTTGGTTCAAATCCAGCCCCCGCTACCATTTTAAGAAAAGCAGAGTCAAAAACGAGCAAGCTCGTCGGGCTCAGCTCCTCACAACCCCGGGCGAAGGTCGTTGTTCCGTTGAAATTTCGTGGGTTCAACCTCACACCTCCGCAACCATCTGCTACGATGGGGCCTTGCACCAATCGGATCGGATCTGCGCATGGCCACCCAACCCCGTACTCTCTATCAACTCTACATTGAACTGGAAGGCGTTCAGCCGACTGTATGGCGCCGCCTTCTGCTGCCCGCCACCATCAAGCTGGATCAGCTACACCCCATCTTGCAGGCTGCAATGGGCTGGCAGGATTCGCACTATCACTGTTTCATAGCGGCCGAGCAGCAATACTTTTGCGAAAACCAATTGATCCAGCAGGGCTTTGATGAGTGGCAGGAGGAATCAACGACCTGCTTGCAGGAGGTGTTGACGGCTGCCAGGCCGGAGCTGATCTATGAGTACGATTTTGGTGATGGCTGGCGACATCGCATCCTTCTGGAAAAGACACTGCCCCTGATCGGCGCTGAACCGGGTGAGCCGCAATGTCTGTCCGGTGAACATGCGTGCCCACCGGAATCCTGTGGTGGACCGCCCGGTTACGAACAGCTGGTAGCCATTTTGAAAGACCCCCGGCATGATGAGCATCGCGAGCTGTGCGATTGGCTCGGCACCGACTCCTTTGACCCAACCCGGTTCGATAAAGAATCCGTCAACATTCGGTTGAGAGCGATCCACCGCTACAGCCGGCTGCTGGTGCATGATGAGGTTTTTGCCGTTTTCAAATCCGTGCAGCCTGAGATCGACCGGTTGCTGGAGCAGGCAGAGTTTGAATCAGCCGACATGAAACAAGCGTTCATCGATCAGTATCTGATTCACATCACCTCCAATGAGGGGCAGCCTCCGGTCGAGCTGCCCATGCCGCCCAACCAGCTGCACCAGCTGTTGTATCAACCCTTTGCCGCGCCGGAGGTGCTGCAGCTCAACCCGGCGGTTGCTACGCTCGAGAACTCGCCTCTCCTGGCGCTGTTCAAGACTCTGGCGGAATGCACCGGTGAAAACGGGATCAAGCTGACCAAAAAGGGGAACCTGCCCCTGGCGGTCGTGCGCAGCATGGTCGATGCCATCGACCCCGACCGGCTGCACTACGACCGATTTGTCTGGCGGCGGGGATATCGCTCCGAAGAGGACGTTCCGCCGGTTCATTACAGCCGCATCATCGCCACGGTGAGTGGCCTGTTTCGGGAGAGCAAAGGCAAGTTGCAACTCACACGAAAAGGCCAAGCCATGCTGAAAAAAGAGGATTGGGCCAGTGCGTTCGACACCCTGATGCAGGGCCTGTTCACCCAATTCAACTGGGCCTATGTGGATCACTACCCGGCCCTCCCGTCGCTGCGATTGACGACACCGGTGCTGCTTTACCGCCTGCACCGGGAGCAGGGGAAACTGCGCTCTATCGAGGCCGCCAACTACCTGCTGGCCCTGTTCCCCCACCTGCTGACTGAGCTCGAAGAGGAGGAGCCTCAAGCCTTCCAGAAGCCCCGGGAGACATTTGCCGAGGTGATGAAACACCGTTTGGCGACCCTGCTACCCTTGGCGGGGCTGATCGAGTTTGAGCGGGCCGATATACCGCTCCGGTTGGAACGACCTGATCCATGGCTCGAATTGACCCGGCTCGGCAAAGAGTATCTGCGCTGGCAGGTCTAACCCCGGCGCACGCCACTGGAGATGATCTCCAGTGGCAGGGGGTGCTCCCTGCCCTGACGGCTGCCCGGCCCAACGCCATGCCGCGCCGCCCATTCCATAACACCCCTTGGCGCACTACACTGTGGCAGGCCGCGGCCTCCGCCCCCTGCCTTGTCAGGTCGCCCTGGTGATCCGGGGTGGGGCCACTCGCCAGGATGACCCCCGAGCCCGTAACCGTTCACGACCAGGGAGCAAGCCGATGAGTCCTGAATTTCGTACCGAGCATGACAGCCTGGGCGAGGTAGAACTCCCCCACGATGCCCTCTATGGCGCGCAGACCCAGCGTGCGGTGGATAACTTTCAGATCAGCGAGTTGCGCTTGCCGCCTCTGTTCCTCACCACGCTGGCCCAGATCAAGGCGGCCTGCGCCCGCGCCAATGCGGAGCTGGAGCTGCTGGAGAGAGAGCAGGCCGATGCGATCGTGGACGCCGCCGACCAGGTGATCGCCGGGCTGCATTTCGATCAGTTTCCGGTAGACCTGTTCCAGACCGGCTCCGGCACCAGCAGCAACATGAACATGAACGAGGTGCTCAGCACACTGGTCAGGCAGCGCAGCGGCCTCGAGCTGCACCCGAATGATCATATCAACATGAGCCAAAGTTCCAACGATGTGATCCCCACCTGCATCCATGCCAGCGCCCTGCTGCGGCTGGAAAACGACCTGTTTCCCGCGCTGCGCCATCTGGTCGGCGCTCTGCGGCGCAAACGCTCGGCGCTCTCGCAGGTGGTAAAGACCGGTCGCACCCACCTGATGGATGCGATGCCGATCCGCATGGATCAGGAGATCTCCGGCTGGCAGGCACAGATAGAGGATTGCATCAGCCGCCTGGAGAGCGTGCGCCCGCGGCTGGCGCAGGTTGCCCAGGGCGGCACGGCGGTGGGCACTGGTGTCAACGCTCCGTCGGCGTTCTCGCGCCTGTTCTGCCGCCACCTGAGTATCCGCACCGGGCTGACCCTGCAGCCGGCGCGGAACCATTTTGCCGCCCAGGCTTGTCAAGATACCGCCGTGGAGCTCTCCGGCCAGCTCAAAACCTGCGCCAGCGCGCTGCTGAAGATCGCCAATGATCTGCGCTGGATGAACTCGGGGCCGCTGGCCGGTCTGGGGGAGATAACCCTGCCGGCGCTACAGCCCGGCTCCTCCATCATGCCGGGCAAGGTGAACCCGGTGATCGCCGAGGCGACGATGATGGCCGCGGCCCAGGTGTGCGGTAACGACCTGGCCATCACCGTTTGCGCCCAGCACGGCAATTTTCAGCTCAACACCATGCTGCCCCTGATCGCCTACAACCTGCTGCAAAGTGAGATGCTGATCGCCAACGCGGCGATCTCCCTGGCCGACAAGGCGATCGAGGGCTATACCGTCAACCACGAGCGGATCCAGGCGGCCCTGGCGCGCAACCCGATTCTGGTTACGGCACTCAACCCGATACTGGGGTATGAGCGGGCGGCGGCGCTGGCGAAGCAGGCCTACGCCGAGGGGCGGGCGATCATCGATCTGGTGGTGGAACAGACCGATCTGGAGCGGGCGGAGGTGGAGCGGCTGCTGGACCCGATGCGCTTGACTGGCGCCGAATAGAGCGCTTCCGCTATACTTCCGCGGCTGAAATCTGGCCCAACGCGCTGCAACCGGCAGTGGATAACAGGAACTGTGCATGAACCGCGACCTCGACCGACTGCAACCCTATCCGTTCGAGAAACTGGCCCATCTGCTGGCCGATGTTCAGCCACCCAAACGGCTCGAACCCATCTCGCTCGGTATCGGTGAGCCCAAGCACCCGGCTCCCCCCTTTGTGACCGAGGTGTTGGCGGAAAACCTGAGCGGGGTATCCAGCTACCCCACCACCAAGGGGATGGCGCCGCTGCGCCAGACGATGGCGGGCTGGTGCGAGCGTCGTTTTCAGCTGCAGCCGGGCAGCATCGACCCGGAGCGCAACATTCTACCGGTGAACGGTACCCGTGAAGCGATTTTTTCCTTCACCCAGGCCGCCATCGAACGCACCCCCGGCGCGCGGGTGGTCTCCCCCAACCCCTTCTACCAGATCTATGAGGGGGCCGCCTACCTGGCCGGGGCCGAGCCCTACTACCTGAACTGCCTGCCCGAAAATGGCTTTATCCCCGATTACGACGCCGTGCCCGCCGAGATCTGGCGGCACACCCAGCTGCTGTTCGTCTGCTCACCGGGTAACCCCACCGGTGCGGTACACCGGGTGGAGACCCTGAAAAAACTGATCGCTCTGGCGGATGAGCACGACTTCATCATCTGTTCCGACGAGTGCTATTCCGAGCTCTACCCGGATGAAAACGACAAGCCGGCGGGCCTGCTGCAAGCGTGTGCCGAGCTGGGGCGGCACGACTTTGCCCGCTGCATCGTGTTTCACAGCCTCTCCAAGCGCTCCAACCTGCCCGGCATGCGCTCCGGCTTCATCGCCGGGGATGCCAGCCTGCTGCAGCCCTTTCTGCTCTATCGCACCTATCACGGCTGCTCCATGCCGGTGCAGCACCAGCTGGCCTCCATCGCCGCCTGGAGCGATGAGAGCCATGTTTACGACAACCGCTGCCAATACCGGCACAAGTTCGACGCGGTGCTGCGCGTGCTACAGCCGGTGATGGCGGTGCAGCGATCCGCCGCCGGTTTCTATCTCTGGGCCCCCACACCGACGGCAGATGACCAATTTGCCAAGGGGCTGTTCGCCCAGCAGAACCTGACCGTACTGCCGGGGCGTTATCTCTCCCGGGAGGTGGATGGTATCCTCCCCGGTGCGGGCTTCGTGCGCATGGCCCTGGTGGCCACCGTTTCCGAGTGTGTGGAGGCGGCACAGCGCATCCGCCGCTATATTGAAGCCCTGTGAGGCATCCACCATGACCACCCTGTATGGCATCAGCAACTGTGACACCGTGCGCAAGGCGCGCAACTGGCTGAACGCCCATGGCATCGCGTTCCGCTACCATGACCTTCGCCAACAGGGGCTCAGCGCCGATCAGCTGGCCCGCTGGTGCGCGTGCGTTGGGCTGGAGACCCTGTTGAACAAACGCAGTAGCAGCTGGCGACAACTGCCAGCGGAGGCCCGGGCCACCACCGACCCGGCCGCGCTGCAGCAACTGATGGTGGCCCAGCCGACCCTGATCAAGCGCCCCGTGTTGGAGCTGGACGATGGCCGGATCGAGGTCGGCTTTGGCGATACCGATTACGCGGCGCTGTTTGCAGCAACGGCGCCTCCCCTTTCGATGAATGCAACAACGGAGTAAACAATGGCGAATTTCGCATTTGGGCTGGGTGTCGGAACAAAATCGGCGGCCGGTGACTGGCTGGAAGTTTACTACAACGCACCGCGGCTGAACGCGGATGACGCCCTGATCAGCGCCGTGGCCGACGCCGTCGGTTACCAGGGGGGCAACAAGAGCATCGAGCTCGACGCCTCCCGGTTGAAGGCACTGGAGGCGGCTTTTCTCGCCGTCGACGCGGAAGATCAGGCCGAGGTGGTGGAGATTCTGGAGGGCAGCAAACAGCCGCTGGTACTGTGCATTCTGGAAACCGATGCCGCGCCGCAGACCACGGCGGAGGCGTACCTGAAGCTGACCCTGCTGTCGCGGCGATTGGTCAAACCCCACGGCATCGACCTGAGCGGCATCTTCCCGCTGCTGCCCAATGTGGCCTGGACCAGCGAGGGCGCCGTGGCACTGGAAGATCTGCCGCGTCGGCAGCTCTCCGCCCGCGCCCAGGGCAAGGTGCTGGAGGTGTTCGCCATCGACAAGTTCCCGAAAATGGCCAACTACGCGGTCCCCGCCGGCATCCGCATCGGTGACGCCGCCCGCGTCCGTCTGGGTGCCCATGTGGGCGAAGGCACCACCGTGATGCACGAAGGGTTCATCAACTTCAACGCCGGCACCCTGGGGGTGAGCATGATCGAGGGGCGGATCTCCGCCGGGGTGGTGGTCGGCAATGGCTCCGATGTCGGCGGCGGCGCCTCCACCATGGGCACCCTCTCCGGTGGCAACGATGTGGTGATCAGCGTGGGGGAAAACTGCCTGCTCGGTGCTAATGCGGGCCTGGGCATACCGCTGGGCGACCGCTGCACCATCGAGGCGGGCCTCTATGTGACCGCCGGCGCCAGAGTGACCCTGCTGGACGATCAGGACCATGAAGTGGGTGTGCTCAAGGCGGGCGAACTGGCCGGAAAATCCGATCTGCTGTTCCGCCGCAATTCGCAGAACGGCCGCATCGAGGTGAAAACCAACCGCAGCGCCATCGAGCTGAATGCCGAGCTGCACCAGCACAACTGAGCCTAACCGATCCCCGACCACCCCCGCTCCTCCAGCCGAGGGGCGGGGGTGGTCGCCCCCAAACCGCAGGGTTTCAGATGACTTCGATCTCCCCCACGCTGGAGCTGGCCATGGAGCTGATCGGCCGCCGCTCCGTCACCCCCGACGATGCCGGTTGCCAGGAGTTGCTGATCAGCCGCCTGGAGCCGCTCGGCTTCAAAATCGAACGGCTGCCCTTTGAAGAGGTGACCAACCTCTGGGCCCGCCGGGGGGAGGCCCGGCCGCTGTTCTGCTTCGCCGGCCACACCGATGTGGTCCCCTCCGGCCCGGAGGCGCAGTGGCAGTTCCCCCCCTTCGAGCCCCGCATCGAGGAGGGCTACCTGTGCGGGCGTGGCGCCGCCGACATGAAGGGGAGCCTGGCCGCGTTCGTCACCGCGCTCGAACGGTTTCTCGGCAACCACCCGGACCACGCCGGTTCCATCGCCCTGTTGATCACCAGTGACGAGGAGGGTCCGTTCATCAACGGCACCCCCCGGGTGGTCGACCACCTCGAGGCGCGCAACGAGAAGATCGACTGGTGCATCGTCGGCGAGCCCTCCAGCACGGAAAAAGTGGGCGACGTGATCAAAAACGGGCGCCGCGGCTCGCTCAGCGCCACCCTGAGGGTGCGCGGCGTGCAGGGGCATGTGGCCTACCCGCACCTGGTGCGCAACCCGATCCACGCGGCGGCGCCGGCGCTGGCCGAACTGGCGGCCACCGTCTGGGATCAGGGCAACCGGTTCTTCCCCCCCACCAGCTTCCAGATCTCCAATGTCCACGCCGGCACCGGCGCCACCAACGTGGTCCCCGGCCATCTCGATATCGCCTTCAACTTCCGTTTTTCCACCCAGGTCACCGCCGAGGAGCTGAAGGTGCGGGTGCGGGAGATCCTGGACCGGCACCAGCTGGAGTGGGATATCGACTGGGTCCTCTCCGGCGACCCTTTCCTGACCCCCGCCGGCAGCCTGGTCGATGCCGCCCGCGAGTCGATCCGCACCGTGCTGGGTTATGAAACCGAACTCTCCACCTCCGGCGGCACCTCCGACGGCCGCTTCATCGCCCCGACCGGCGCCCAGGTGATCGAGCTGGGGCCGTGCAACGCCACCATCCACAAGATCGACGAGCGGGTGCGCGCCAGCGATCTGGATGATCTCTCCCACCTGTATGAAAACATCCTCGCCCGGCTGCTGGTCAAGGCATGAACCGATTCCCCCTCTGCTGCCCGGTGTGCAACCACCCCCTGCAACAGGCCGACAGCCGGCTGCACTGTGAGCAGGGCCACAGTTTCGACCGGGCCCGGCAAGGCTACTGGAACCTGCTGCTGCCACAACGCAAGCGCAGCAAGGCGCCCGGCGATGGCGCCGAGATGGTTCAGGCCCGCCAGCACTTTCTGCAGGCGGGTTACTACGCCCCGCTGGCAGAGGCGATCGTGGCGCTGTTGCAACCGTACAGCGCCACCACTGCCCGCCAACGGCTGCTGGATCTGGGGTGCGGCGAGGGCTGGTACACCGATCAGCTGCAGCGCCGGCTGCCCCTCGACGTGGCCGGCCTGGATATCTCCAAGGCGGCGGTGCGCCGTGCCAGCCGGCGCAACCGGGAGATCCTCTGGCTGGTGGCCAGCGCTGCCGAGATCCCGCTGGCCGCTGACTGCGTGGACCTCGTCAGCCTGATCTTTGCCCGCCTGTTGCCCGAACCCACCGCCCGGGTCG
>JAXHUI010000012.1:0-50746 GCA_034189745.1 Pseudomonadota bacterium | reverse complement strand
CAACGACCTGGGCGGCGTGACGTGCCAGCGGCAGAGTGAAGTTGCCCAGCCCGCAGAACAGATCCAGCACCCGATCATCCGGGCCCGGGGCCAGCCAATCAACCGCCTGTTTGACCATCAACCGGTTGAGCTCGGCATTGACCTGAATAAAGTCACGGTGGCCGAACGCCAGTTCGAGCTGAAACTGCGCCAGGCTGTAATGGGAGAGGGGCGGGGCGGCGGGGATGGTGGCATCATCCAGCACCACCAGCGGTTGCAGCTGCAGGGTTGCCGCGATGGTTTGGAGTCGCTGTAGCAGTGCGGGCGTGGGCGACCGGGTGGCACGAAAGCTGATGAAGCCATCCCGGTCGCCGCAAGCGAGATCGATATGGGTCAGCCGATGCAGTTGCTCGGCATCGGCAAGCTGTTCCCGGACCACCTCGAACACCCCCTGCAATCGCGGCTCGAGTATCGGGCAATGGTCGATATTGAGCAGGCTGTTGCTGCCGCGGCGGCGAAAGCCAAGCAGCAGCTCGCCATCCCGCTGGCGCTGATTCAGGCCGATGCGGGCCGCCCGGCGGTAGCCCAGCGGGGCGCCGGCGAGGGTGGGGAATATCTGCTGCGGCGCTATCTCGATGGCCGCATAACGGTTGAGCTGATCCAGCACCTGCTGCTGTTTGTGCTCTCGTTGCGCGGCGATATCCAGATGTTGCAGCTCACAGCCACCACACTGACTAAAATGGGCGCAGGCGGGAGCGCGGCGCTGGGGAGCGGGCTGCAGCACGCGCAGCAGTTGGGCTTCGTCGTAGCGGGCGTGGGGTTGGGTCACGCGAGCCAGCACCCGCTCGCCGGGCAGGGCGCCGGCCACGAAGGTAATTTTGCCATCGTGGCGGGCGACACCGCGCCCCTCATGGTTCAACCGATCCACCGTCAGCTCCAGCGGGGTCCCATCCGCCACCCGTTTTTTGCTGCGCCGGGGCGCGCCAAACTGAATTCGCTTTCGACTCATCACATAATTTCCGCGTTACAGGACGGGTATTCTAGCAACTGCGCGAAGGGGCTGGAATGTGGGAGTGGTTTATCGGCGCCTCAAGAGCCGTTCTGCCGTTTTATATCCGATCAATTTACTCGGGTTTGATTTGGGTGTATTCTCGCAATATCCGAATGAAATCGAACCATCAGATCCACAAGGTTAGCCATGACAATTACGGTAACGGAATCAGCCCAGCGCTATCTGGCAGAGCTGCTGGAGAAGCAGAATGTCGAGGGTATCGCGGTACGCCTGTTCATCACCCAACCGGGCACCCCCTACGCGGAGACCTGCCTGGCTTACTGCCGCCCGGATGAGGTCAATCCAGAGGATGAGATCATCGATTATCCACAGGTGCGCTTTTACCTCGAGCGCACCAGTCTGCCCTACCTGGAGGAGGCCCACATCGATTTTGCCAGCGACCGCATGGGGGGGCAGTTGACCATCAAGGCGCCCAACGCCAAGGTGCCGAAGGTGTCACCCGACAGCCCGCTGGAGGAGCAGATCAACTATATCCTGTACACGGAGATCAACCCCGGCCTGGCCTCCCACGGCGGTGAAGTCAAGCTGGAGGAGCTGATCGAAGAGGAGGAGGGCGCCATTGCCATTCTTCGTTTTGGCGGCGGCTGTCAGGGGTGCAGCGCCGTGGACATGACGCTCAAGGATGGGGTCGAGAAAACACTGATCGAGCGGATTCCGGGCCTGCTCGGGGTGCGCGATGCCACCGACCACAGCGTGCGCGAACACGCCTATTTCAAGTAGTATTCCCTCGGCAGGCGGTTGGCCCAAACCGCCTCGACCTCTGCCCCGTCGTGCAGGCGCGAAAAAACCCCCTCCAGCCGTTGTATTCGTTGGAACGGACCCCATTGAAAGACTAACCTTACCCTTATCCGAAGCCGTGCCTGGCGGGTTATCCCGGCGCGGCGTACTGTAAAGAGGCACTCCGTTATGGATCAATTTGAAGCCAAAGATGACGCTGTGATCGTCGAGCTTCCGGTACTGCCACTGCGCGATGTGGTGGTCTATCCCAATATGGTGATTCCGCTGTTTGTCGGGCGGGAGAAGTCGATCCGTGCCCTGGAGCTGGCAATGGCCGGCGACAAACAGATTCTGCTGGTGGCCCAGAAGAGCGCGTTCGAGGATGAGCCGGGCTCGGAGGCTCTGTTTTCGGTCGGTTGCGTGGCCAATGTGCTGCAGATGCTGAAACTGCCCGATGGCACCATGAAGGTGCTGGTCGAGGGGGATTACCGCGCCCGGATCACCGCCCTGGTCGAGTCCGAGACCTGTTTTCACGCCCGTGTAACGGTTCTGCCGGTGGAGGATGTGAGCGAGGCGGAGGCCGAGGTGTACAAAAAAACGGCACTGGATCAGTTCGAGCGTTTTATCCAGGTCAACAAGAAAATCGCCCCGGAGGTGCTGAGCTCACTGCAGCATATCGACGACATTGGTCGTCTGGCGGACACCATCGCCGCGCACATGACCCTCAAGCTGGATGAGAAACAGGCGATTCTGGAGATTCTCGGTACCCGCAAGCGGCTCGAACACCTGATGTCACTGATGGAAGCGGAGATCGATCTGGTCGAGGTCGAAAAACGGATCCGCGGGCGGGTGAAGAAACAGATGGAGAAGAGCCAGCGGGAGTATTACCTCAATGAGCAGATGAAGGCGATCCAGAAGGAGCTCGGTGACATGGATGAGACCGGTGTCACCGACATGGAGGAGCTCAAACAGCGGATCGAAAGCGCGGGAATGCCACCGGAAGCGCTGGAAAAAACTCTCAACGAGTACCACAAGCTGAAGATGATGTCGCCCATGAGCGCGGAAGCGACGGTGGTGCGCAGCTACATCGACTGGATGGTGCAGATCCCCTGGGCCAAGCGCTCCCGGGTGCGGCTGGAGATGAAACACGCCGAGAAGATCCTCAACGAGGACCACTACGGTCTGGAGGAGGTCAAAGATCGCATTCTCGAGTACCTCGCCGTGCAGAAGCGGGTGAAAAAACTCAAGGGTCCGATTCTCTGCCTGGTCGGGCCGCCGGGGGTGGGCAAAACCTCTCTGGGCCGCTCCATCGCCCGCGCAACCAACCGCAAATATGTGCGCATGGCGCTCGGTGGGGTGCGGGATGAGGCCGAGATTCGCGGGCATCGCCGCACCTATATCGGCTCCATGCCCGGCAAGCTGATCCAGAAGATCGCCCGCATCGGGGTCAAAAACCCGCTCTTTTTGCTGGATGAGATCGACAAAATGGGGATGGATCAGCGGGGCGATCCGGCCTCGGCCCTGCTCGAGGTGCTCGATCCCGAGCAGAACAGCAGCTTCAACGACCATTACCTGGAGGTGGACTACGATCTCTCCGATGTGATGTTCGTCTGTACCTCCAACTCCATGAACATCCCCGGGCCACTGCTCGATCGGATGGAGATCATTCGGATTCCGGGTTACACCGAGGATGAAAAGCTCAATATCGCACGCAAGTACCTGGTACCCAAGCAGTTGAAAAACAACGGGATCAAGCCCAGGGAGTTGGAGATCACCGATGCGGCCCTGCTGGATCTGATCCGCTACTATACCCGGGAGGCGGGGGTGCGTGGGCTCGAGCGGGAGATTGCCAAGATCGCCCGCAAGGTGGTGCGTGAACTGGCCCTCGAGCGCAGGAACGGACGGATCGAGGTGACCGCCGAGGAGCTGGAACACTACAACGGGGTCAAGAAATACAAGTTTGGCGTGGCCGAAGAGCAGGATCAGGTTGGACAGGTCACGGGGCTGGCCTGGACCTCGGTGGGGGGGGATATCCTCACCATCGAAGCGGCCGTGGTGCCCGGCAAGGGGCGCCAGATCCATACCGGCTCGTTGGGCGACGTGATGAAGGAGTCGATCCAGGCGGCCATGACCGTGGTGCGCAACCGCGCCCGCTCGCTTGGTATCGCGGCCGATTTCCACGAGAAAAACGATATTCACGTCCATGTTCCCGAAGGCGCCACCCCCAAGGATGGCCCCAGCGCCGGTATCGGCATGTGTACCGCCATGGTCTCCGCCTTGACCGGCATCCCGGTGCGTGCCGATGTCGCCATGACCGGCGAAATCACCCTGCGCGGACAGGTGCTGCCCATTGGTGGATTGAAGGAAAAACTGCTCGCGGCGCATCGGGGCGGAATCCGTACCGTGATCATTCCAGAGGAGAACAGCCGTGATCTGAGGGAGATTCCCGACAACATCAAGGCTGATCTCGACATCCGCCCGGTGAAGTGGATCGATGAGGTGCTGGACATTGCCCTGGCCTACCACCCGACCCCGCTGCCCGAAAAGATCGCCGATCCCGCCGCCACCAAACCCAAAAAGGGACATGCTGAGCCGGGTCAACTCAGCACCCATTAACGGGAGGCCGCGGCGGAAAAGGGCTGCGGCCAGTTGACACCGGTTTCGGGCAGTTGGTATAAAGTTGCGGACTGTGCGCTGGACAATGGCAACAACGGCAAGATCACGACAACGATTCGATAAGGGGAACAATGTGAACAAGTCTGAACTGATTGACGCGATCGCGGCATCAGCCGATATTCCAAAGGCCGCGGCGGGTCGAGCATTGGATGCCACCCTGGATGCGGTCACGGAGGCGCTGCAACGTGGTGAGTCCGTTGCTCTGGTGGGGTTTGGTACTTTCTCCACCAAGGAGCGCGCCGCCCGCACCGGTCGTAACCCGCAGACCGGCAACCCGATCGAGATCGCCGCCGCAACCCTGCCGACGTTCAAACCGGGCAAGGCTCTGAAAGACGCGGTCAACAAGTAAACGGGGTCTGGAATCCTGCCATCGGAACGGTCGCTCAGTTGCTCAGAGTACGGGCCTGTCATGCTGGGGATCGAGAGTCTGTTTCCCGTCCGTTCCACCAGATCCGGCCACCCTCACCGGGAACCAAAAGCTGTCTTCGTAGTCCAGGAAAGCGCATTCTTCGCTGAATGCGCTTTTTTTATATTTTTTATGCAAGAGTCAGAGTGAACCCAAACCATGCTGCAATCCATTCGGGAAAATTCCAAAGGGATCATCGCCAAGGTGATCGTTGGTTTGATCATCGTTACCTTCGCCCTGTTCGGGATCGAGTCGCTGGTCGGGCTTGCCAACGGCGAAAAAGCCCCGGCGCAAGTGAATGGCAAGGAGATCAGCTTGCAGGCGCTGCAACGGGGTGTGGAGCTGCAGCGGCGCCAACTGCTGGCGCGGATGGGTGAAAACGGCAATCCGGCGGATATCGATGAGAACCAGCTGCGCCGTGTGGTGTTGGAGGGGCTGATCGGGCAGGAGGTGCTGCTGCAGTCTGCCCAGTCCAGCGGTCTGTATCTTTCCGAGGCGATGATCGACCAGATGATCGTGCGCACCCCGGATTTCCAGGTCGATGGCCGCTTCGACCGCAATCAGTTCGAGGCGGTACTGCGTGGGGCCGGTTTCAGCCCGCTCAGTTACCGTGAATTGCTGCGCAAGGAACAGCTGATCGCCCAGGAGCGCAACGCCTTTCAGCTCTCCGCCTTCGCCACCGAGCAGGAGGTCGAACGGTTGCTGAAGCTGGATCGACAAACCCGCGATATTGCCTGGGCCGAGCTACCCCTCGAGCCGTTTCTGCAGGCGGCAGAGGTGAGCGAGGCTGAGCTCGAAGCGCGTTATCAGGCGCAGCAGGAACGGTTCATGACCCAGCCGCAGGTGGTGCTCTCCTACGTGGAGCTGAAGCAGTCCGATTTCCTCGCGCCGGAGGCGATCACGCCGGCACAGCTGCAAAGCGCCTATCAGCAGGCGCTGGCAACGTTTCAGGCGAGCGAGGAGCGCGCCGGAGCCCACATTCTGTTTCCAGAGGATGGGCTGGAGCAGGCCAAAGAAGTGCGCCGGCGTATTCTGGACGGTGAGTTGAGTTTTGCCGAGGCGGCGCGGCAGTATTCCACCGACCCGGGCTCCGCCTCGCAGGGCGGCGATCTGGGCTACAACGGTCGCGGCGTGTTCAGCGCACCGTTCGAGGAGGCGCTGTTCGCGCTGCAGCCGGGGGAGCTGTCTGAACCCATTCGCACCGAGTATGGCTACCATCTGATCCGGCTCGAGGATATCCGCCGTCGTGAGCCGCCGACACGGGAGGCGCTGGAGGAGCAGCTGCGGCGCGATCTGGCCCAGTCCCGTGCGGAAGCCGAATACGTGGCCGCGCTGGAGAGGCTGGCCGACCTGAGTTTTTCCGCCGGCGATCTTGCCGTGCCGGCGGAGGAGCTGGGGCTGGAGATCCATCAGACCGAGCCCTTCACGCGCCGTGGCGGCGAGAGCGGGCTGGCCTCCCACCCCCGGGTGGTCGAGGCGGCGTTCAGTGATCCCCTGACCCGGGATGGTCTTAACAGCGATGTGATCGAGCTGGACCCTGAAACGGCGGTTGTGGTGCGGGTAAAAGAGCAGATTCCGGCACGTCAGCTGTCACTGGAGGAGGTGCGTGACCAGCTCGAGGGGGAGCTGCGCCGCGAACGGGCGGAGGCGGCGCTGCAAGCCCATCTCGATCAGCTGTTGGCGCAGTTGCAATCCGGCCAGCCGTTGAGCGAGGTGGCTCCGACACTGCGCTGGAACGAAGTGGCGGCGGCGGAGCGTGAGCAGGCGGAGATGCCGCCGGCGGTCAGTCGCAAGGCGTTCGAACTGCCGCGGCCGGCGCAGGGTGGGGCCTCGTTTGCGGCGCTGCGCCTGGCGAACGGCGACCGTGCCCTGGTGCGTGTCAGCGCTGTCCATGAGCCGGATCTGACCGCCATCGATGCCGAGCTGAAACAGCGGATGGCCGCGTTTCTGGCCAGCCGGAATGGCCAGCTGGACTATCAACTGCATCTGCAGGCGCTGATGGAGGCCGCCGAGATCGAGCGCAATTAGCCATCGATCGGGCGACCCGAGCTGAACAGGGCTGCCGCTGCGGCCCTTGCCGGCTGGCCCCTCAGCCGGAGGGCAGGGCGGCGGCCTCGAGCAGGCGGCGCGTGTAGGGGTGCTGCGGCTGGCCAAAGAGCTGTTCCACCGCACCCTGTTCGACCACCTTGCCGGCTTGCATCACCATCACCCGATGGCTCATCGCCCTGACCACGGCCAGATCGTGGCTGATGAAAAGATAGCTGAGTTGATAACGCTGTTGCAGCTCGCGCAACAACTGGATGATCTGCTTCTGTACGCTGCGATCCAGCGCCGAAGTGGGTTCATCCAGAATGATCAGCTCCGGGCGCAGCACCAGTGCCCGCGCGATGGCGATCCGCTGCCGCTGCCCGCCGGAGAACTCATGCGGATAGCGGTGGCGTACCGCCGGGTCCAGCTCCACTTCGCGCAGCGCCTGGCAGACCTGTTCATCCTGCCGGCGGCGCTGGCGGACCCCCTGCACCTCGAGCCCCTCGGCGATGATCTCGGCGACACTCATGCGGGGGCTCAGGCTGCCGAAGGGGTCCTGGAACACCACCTGCAGCTGTTTGCGCAGGGGTCTGAGCTGCTTCTGTTTCAGCGCGCAGAGCCGCGTGCCATTGAACAGGATCTCCCCCTCGCTGCTGATCAGCCGCAACAGGGCCAGGGCCAGCGTGGTCTTGCCCGAGCCCGATTCTCCGACGATCCCCAGGGTCTCGCCGCGGGCGAGCTGCAGGTCGATCGCGTCCACCGCCTTGTGATAGCGGCGCACCCGCTGCAGTATCCCCTTGCGCTCGGCGAACCAGACCTTCAACCCCCGCGCCTCAAGGATGATGTCATCGTAAGCGACGATCGTGGCGGGCCGCCCCTCCGGCTCGGCCGCCAGCAGGGCACGGGTGTAGGGGTGGCGGGGGGAGCGAAACAGCGCCTGGCAGGGCTGCTGTTCGAGCAGCTCGCCGCGGCGCATCACGCACACCGAGTCCGCCACCCGGCGCACGATGTTCAGATCATGGGAGATCAGCATGATCGCCATGCCAAGCTGTCGTTGCACCCGTTGCAGCAGCTCGAGAATCTGCTGTTGGATGGTGACATCCAGCGCGGTGGTGGGCTCGTCGGCGATCAGCAGCTCAGGCTCATTGGCCAGCGCCATCGCGATCATCACCCGCTGGCGCTGGCCGCCCGAAAGCAGATGGGGATATTGCCCCAGTCGCTCCCGCGGGCGATCGATCCCCACCAGATCGAGCAGCTCCAGCGCCCGGGCGCGGCAGGCAGGCAGGCTCAGCCCCCGGTGTAGTCGCAGCGTCTCACCGATCTGTTTCTCCAGCGTGTGCAGGGGGTTGAGCGAAGTCATCGGCTCCTGAAAAATCATCCCCACCCGGTTGCCGCGCAGTTGCAGCAGTCGCTTCTCCGGCGCCTGAAGCAGGTTTTCACCCCGATAGAGTATGGCGCCTTCGGTCTGGGCCTGGGGTAGAAGCCGCAGCAGGGAGAGGGCGGTGACCGACTTGCCCGAGCCGGACTCCCCGACGATGGCGATCGTTTTGCCCGCCTCGATATCGAAGCTCACATGGCGCACCACCGCCTCGGTCGCGGCGCCGAAACGGACGCTGAGGTTCTGGACGGAGATCAGGGGGGTACTCACTCAGATTTTCCTCGGATCGAAGGCGTCACGCACCGCTTCGCCGACGAAGATCAGCAGGGTCAGCATGAGCGAGAGCGAAACGAATGCGGTCAGGCCCAGCCAGGGGGCGTGGAGATTGTTCTTGCCCTGGGCGACCAGCTCGCCCAGGGAGGGGGAGCCCGGCGGCAGGCCAAAGCCCAGAAAGTCCAGCGCGGTCAGGGTAACGATGGCGTTGTTGAACACAAAGGGGATGAAGGTGAGAGTGGCGATCATGGCGTTGGGCAGCAGATGTCGGTACATGATCCGGGCATCGCCGAGACCGAGCGCCCGGGCCGCGCGCACATATTCCAGATTGCGCCCGCGCAGGAACTCGGCCCGAACCACATCGACCAGATTCATCCAGGAAAACAGCAGCATGATCCCCAGCAGCCACCAGAAGTTGGGCTCCACCAGCGAGGCCAGGATGATCAGCAGAAAGAGCACCGGCAGGCCGGACCAGATCTCGATGAAACGCTGAAAAAACAGGTCGATGCGCCCGCCGTAGTAGCCCTGGATGGCACCGGCGGCGACCCCGATGACGGAGCTCCCCAACGTCAGCGCCAGGGCGAACAGGACCGAGATGCGAAAGCCGTAGATCACCCGCGCCAGCACATCCCGGCCCTGGTCGTCGGTGCCCAGCCAGTTGCTGGCCGAGGGGGGCGAGGGGGCCGGCTGCTCGAGCTCGTAGTTGATGGTGTCGTAGCTGAAGGGGATCGGTGGCCAAAGGGCCCACCCCCCGGAGTCCGCGATCAGCGCCTGAATGTAGGGATCACGATAATCCACCGGCAGGGCAACGTCGCCGCCGAAATCGGCCTCGGTGTACTCCTGCAGCAGGGGCCAGTAGAGCTGCTGCTGGTGGCTGATCAGCAGGGGCTTGTCGTTGGCGATCAGCTCCGCGAACAGGCTCAGGCCAAACAGGAGCAGAAAGATCCACAGTGACCAGTAACCGCGGCGGTTGCGCTTGAAGCTGTCGATGCGACGGCGCTGCAACGGGGTGAGCTGCACGGGGCTACACCTCCCTGCTGGCAAAGTCGATGCGGGGGTCCACCAGGGTGTAGGTGATATCGCTGATCAGTTTCAGCAACAGCCCCACCAGGGTAAAAATGTAGAGGGTACCGAAGATCACCGGATAGTCCCGATTGATCACCGCCTCGTAGCCCAGCAACCCCAGCCCATCGAGGGAGAAGATCACTTCGATCAGCAGGGAGCCGGTGAAGAAGATCCCGATGAGGGCGGCGGGCATCCCGGCGATGATCAACAGCATGGCGTTGCGAAAAACATGGCGGTAGAGCACCGCGGTCTCATCCAACCCCTTGGCGCGGGCGGTCAGGACATACTGTTTGTGGATCTCATCCAGGAAGGAGTTTTTGGTCAACATGGTCAGGGTGGCGAAACTGGAGACCACCGAAGCCAGCACCGGCAGGGTGATATGCCAGAGGTAGTCGCCCACCTGCTGCCACCAGCTCATCTGGTCAAAGTCGGGCGAGGTGAGACCGCGCAGCGGAAACCACTCCAGCCAGGTGCCGCCGGCGAACAACACGATCAGCAACATGGCAAACAGGAAGTTGGGGATGGCGTAGCCAATGATAATGACACTGCTGCTCCAGACGTCGAACGGCGAGCCATCCCGAACCGCCTTGCGAATACCGAGCGGAATCGACACCAGGTAGCTGATCAGCGTGGTCCAGAGGCCGAGGGAGATCGACACCGGCAGTTTCTCGATGATCAGGTCGATCACCCCCTTGTCGCTGTAAAAGCTCTTGCCAAAATCAAACAGCAGATAGTTGCGCAGCATCTGCAAAAAGCGCTCGTGGGCCGGCTTGTCGAAGCCGTAGAGCCGTTCGATCTCCGCGATCAGGGCCGGGTCCAGCCCCTGTGCGCCACGGTAGCGGCTATTTTCGCCACCCGCGGCGATGTCGGACTTGACCCCGCTGCCGATGCGGTTGCCCGCGTCCACGCCAATCCCCTCGAGGTGGGCGATGGTCTGCTCCACCGGGCCGCCGGGGGCGAGCTGAACCAGAAGAAAGTTGAGCAGCAGTATCCCCAGCAGGGTGGGGATGATCAACAGCACACGGCGGAGGATATAGGCGGCCATCAGGGCTTGGCCCACCAGGTATCGAGACCGAGATCGTAACGCGGAGTCGTCTCGGGGTGGGCGAGGTGGTTCCAGTAGGCGATGCGGTAGCGATCGATATGGTAGTGGGGGATCACATAGTGGTTCCACTGCAACACCCGGTCCAGCGCGCGGGCGCGCAACACCAGCTGCTCCCGGTTTGGTGCCGCGATCAGCTGCTCCACCAGATAATCCACGGCGGGATCTTGAATGCCGGCCAGGTTGCGGCTGCCGGGCAGGTTGGCGGAGCTGGAGTGCCAGTAGTCGCGCTGCTCATTGCCCGGCGAGGTGGACTGGCCAAAGCTGGCGACCACCATGTCGAAGTCGAACTGGCGCAACCGGTTGATATATTGCGATGTATCGACGATGCGGATGCTGGCATCGATGCCGAGCCGTTCCAGATTGCGGATGAAAGGGGAGACCACCCGCTCGAACTCCTTCTGCACCAGCAGTATCTCGAAGCGGAAGGGGGTGCCGTTTGCATCCACCAGCTTGCCCCCTTCCAGCCGCCAGCCGGCCTGTTGCAGGAGCCGCAGGGCCTGGCGCAACTGGGCGCGGTTGCGACCGCTGCCATCCGTGGTGGGGGCGCGGTAGACCTGGGTAAACACCTGGGGCGGAACCCGCTCGCGGATCGGTTCCAGAATCTCCAACTCGGCCGGGGTCGGAAGCGCGTCGGCGGCCATCTCCGAGTTGGCAAAGTAACTGTGGGTGCGGGTATAGGCGCCGTAGAAGAGGTTGTCGTTGGTCCATTCGAAATCGAACGCATAGGCCAGCGCCTGACGTACCTCCGGCTGGCTGAACAGGGGGCGGCGGGTGTTCATCACAAACCCCTGCATACCGACCGGGTTGTGATGTTTGATCTCCTCCGTGATGATGCGGCCATCGTCGAAGGGGGCGCCGGTGTAGGCGGTGGCCCACGCCTTGGAGGAGAACTCGGTGCGAAAATCATACTCGCCCGCCTTGAACGCCTCCAGTGCGACCGTACTGTCGCGGTAGTAGTCATACTGGCGCTGCTCGAAGTTGAAGCGGCCCCGGTTCACCGCCAGCTCGCCCCCCCAGTAGTCGGGGTTGCGGCGGTAGACGATGGTGCGGCCCGGGTCGATCCGTTCGATCTGGTAGGGGCCCGAGCCCAGCGGGGGCTCCAGTGAGGGGGTGGAAAAATCGCGCTTGGCCCAGAAGTGTTGCGGCAGGATCGGCACCTCCCCCACGATCAGGGGCAGCTCCCGGTTGGTGCTATCCTCGAACTCAAACCGCACCGTCGTGGGGGTCAGGGCGGTGACGCTGTCAATGGCTGCGTAGTAGCTTTTGTAGAAGGGGCTACCCTGCTGGCGCAAGATATCGAAGGTGAACACCACATCATCCGCCGTGACCGGGTGGCCATCACTGAAGCGGGCGGCGGGGCGCAGATCGAACTCGATCCAACGGCGATCGGGGGCGACCCGCAGCCGCTGCGCCAGCAGGCCGTATTGGGAGAAGGGCTCGTCCAGCGAGCGCGCCATCAGTGAGTCGTAGAGCAGGCCGACCCCCTCCGCCACGCTGCCCTTGATGATAAAGGGGTTGAGGCTGTCGAAGGTGCCGATGGCGGACTCCCGCAAACGCCCCCCTTTGGGGGCGTCCGGGTTGACGTAGTCGAAATGGGCAAAATCGGCTGGATATTTGAGACCACCGTGCATGGCGATGCCGTGCACTCCCGCGGGCGCGGCCAGCAGCGGCGGGGCGAGCAGCAGGAACAAAAAGAGGGCGGCCATGGATCGATAGGCCGAGCATAGGGGTACAGCCACTATTTTTCTCCTCGTGAAGCTGGCGCACCGCGCCCAAGCGAGCGCCGCGCCAGCCCTGTGACAACGCCGGCTCACTCCGGTTCAGAGCCGTTGGCCCGCGCCCGCTCCAGATCGCGCCGCATCCAGCCGCGAACCTTGCGTACCACGACCCACTTGAACAGAACGGCCAGCAGCAGTGAAACCGCTATGATGAACAGACTCAGATTATCCACGCTCAACTCGTCTCGATCCGGTCCACGTCGAACAGACGCAGGGTTTGTCCCACCTTGAGAGTATCGTCTGGCGCCATCTGGTTCCAGCGTGCCAGATCGTCCACGTCAACGCCATAGCGGCGGGCGATACTCCAGAAGCTCTCCCCCGGGTCGACACGGTGGAGGTGCGAGGGTTTGCCCCGGGGCGGGCGTTCGGGGGCAGCGGGGGTCGGCACCCGCAGGGTCTGGCCGGCGCGGATCAGGTGGCCAGCGAGGCCGTTGCTGCGCTGGATCACGCCGACCGAGCTGCCAAAGCGCCGGGCGATGGTGCTCAGGGTGTCACCGGGGTGTACCTGGTAGCGCTGCCAGTTGAGCCGTTTCTCCGCCGGCAGCGCGCGCAGGGCGTTGCGCAGCCGGGCGGCGTTCTGTTTGGGCACCAGCAGCCGGTGGGGGCCTTCCGGGTCGGTGGCCCAGCGGGTGAAACCGGGGTTGAGTTGGCGCAGCGTGGCCAGATCGAGGCCCGCCAGGGCGGCGGCCTGGGCCAGGTCGATCTGACCGCCGGTGTCGACCGCCTCGAACCGGGGGGTGTCGGCGATGGGGGTCAGGCTGATCCCGAGGCGGTCGGCATCGCGCACCAGCCGCGCCACGGCCAGCAGCTTGGGCACATAGGCCTCGGTTTCGGCGGGCAGCTCCAGTGACCAGAAGTCGGTCGGTTTGCCCGCGGCACGATTCCGGCGGATCGCCCGGCTGACGGTGCCGCCACCGGCGTTGTAGGCCGCCAGTGCCAGCAGCCAGTCACCCTCGAAGCGCCGCTGTAGCTGATCCAGATAGGTCAGGGCGGCGTCGGTGGAGGTGATGATGTCGCGGCGCCCGTCATACCACCAGCTCGAGCGCAGGCCAAAATGGCGGGCCGTGCCGGGGATGAACTGCCATGCCCCCGCCGCGCGGCCGGGGGAGCGGGCAAAGGGGTCGTAGCCGCTTTCGACGATCGGGAGCAGGGCGATTTCGGCGGGCATCTGCCGTTCGAGCACACGGTGCAGGATGTAGTGGTAGTAGGGGCCGGCCCGTTCGCTCACCCGCTGCATCTGGTTGGGGTGGCGCAGATACCACTCGAGCCGGGTTTGGACCCTGGGGTGCGGGGTGTCCAGCGGCAACCGCAGGTGGCGACGGGTCAGTTGCCAAAGATCCCCCTGTTCGGTTTGGGCCGGCTCGGGGCTCGCCGCCGGGGTCGGTTTGGCCCGGCTGGATGGCTCGGGGAACTGTCGTTGTAGTGGTTGGGTCTGGCACCCGGCCAGTGCCAGACCCAACATGGTTGCCAAAAGCAGAGCGGCCAGTCGTCGCATCGATCCCTGTTCCCAAAAAATCGCAAAGGGCTGATTTTATGGGGGGAAGCGGTTTGCGGTCAATCAGAAACGGTTCTTCCACTCGCGCAGCACTGCCAATACTTCCACCTCGGTTCTCAACGGACGAGCGCTGTAGTATTCAGCCGCCTCGATCACGCTGGGCTGCGTCGTGCGCATGAAGGGGTTGATCCGTTTCTCCTGCGCGATGGTGGAGGGGAGGGTCGGCTGCCCCTCCCGGCGCAGCTTGTGACACTGCTCATGCACCCGGGTGATCTCACTGTTGCCGGGCTCCACGCTGGCGGCAAAGGCCAGATTGGCGAGGGAGTACTCATGGGCGCAATAAACCTCCGTGTTATCGGGCAGGGAGGCAAAGTAGTGCATCGCCGTCAGCATCTGCCGCGCCGTGCCTTCGAACAGCCGGCCACAACCGGCCAGAAACAGCGTATCGCCGCAGAACAGTTGTGGCTGATCGGAGCCGACCAGGTAGCTGATGTGATCTTTGGTGTGGGCCGGTATGGCCTTGACCTGCAGTGTGTGCTGCAGCAGCCCCAGCCGCGCTCCCTCCGGCAGGGGGTGGGTGATCCCCTTGAAAGGGGAGTGCTCGGGGCCGTACACCGGGATCCGGGTGTGCTCCACCAGCGCCTGCACCCCACCGGTGTGGTCGTCGTGGTGGTGGGTGATCAGCACAGCGGCCAGGGTGCAGCCGTTCGCCTCCAGCCACGCCCGCACGGGAGCGGCATCGCCGGGATCGACCACGGCCACGCTCTCGGGCTGCTGAATGCTGCGCAGCGCCCAGATATAGTTGTCGGTGAAGGCAGGAATTGGATGGATCGTGAACATGATGACAATCACCTGCTTGTTGTTGTGAAATTACGACAGGCTCGATGGCGACTGAGCACCGCCCGCCCCTAGGGTATAGATGGGTTTCGCGGTACTGTATACTCAAACGCGATAAATTTTTACTCCGGCATGGGGCTCCAGGGATATGAAGTTCAAACAGCAGGTACCCGTTGAACAGTTGCTCCCGGCGCTGTGCCAGTGGTTCGATACCCCACTGGGGCACGAGGTGGTGCTGGCCGAGCAGACGCTGGCGCAATCGCTGCTGCCCACCCTGTTCGGCTACCATCTGCTGCAGGTGGGTCTGGATCATCGGCAGGTGCTGTTCGACGCCAGCCCGGTGTCGCGCAAGGTGATGCTGCTGCCGCGGATGCAGCTGGGGGTCGGCCCGCTCACCATCATCGCCGACCATGCGGAGCTGCCGGTGTGCAGCAATCAGCTGGATGTGGTGATCCTGCACCATGCGCTGGATTACGCCGCCAACCCCCACCAGGTGCTGCGCGAGGCCGCCCGCAGCCTGCGCCCCGGCGGTTTCATGCTGAGCTTCAGCTTCAATCCGACCAGCTACTGGGGGGCATGGTCGCGGCTGAAACGTCACCCTCAGCCCCCCTTTGGCGGTCACCTGATCAGCCACGGGCGGTTGCATGATTGGCTCAGCCTGCTTGAAATGACAGAGATCGAGGCACAAACCGCCTGCCACCACCTGCCCCTGGAGAGCCGGCTGTGGCGGCGCCGGTGTCGTCTGTTCGAGTATCTGAGCCGGCGGCTGCCCGGCTGCAGCGGCGCCGTACTGATGGTGTTGGCGCGCAAGGATGTGGCCGGCATGACCCCGATCCGACCGGGCTGGAAACACAAGCGTCTGCTCACCCTGCCCGTGGTCGAGCCCAAGCCGACCGCTAGAGGAAAAACGTCGTGAAAGTCGTGGAAATATTTACCGATGGTGCCTGCAAGGGCAATCCCGGCCCCGGAGGTTGGGGGGCGCTGCTGCGCTATGGCGAGCAGGAAAAGGAGCTCTACGGCGGTGCCCGCAACACCACCAACAACCGGATGGAGCTGCAGGCCGCCATCGAAGCGCTGGCGAGTCTGAAGCGCCCCTGCAAGGTGATACTCACCACCGATTCACAATATGTGCGCCAGGGGATCACCCGCTGGCTGGCCGGCTGGAAGCGCAACGGCTGGAAAACCGCCGCGAGGCAGCCGGTCAAAAATATCGATCTCTGGCAGGCGCTGGATGAACAGGTGGCGCGGCATGAGATCGAGTGGCGGTGGGTCCGGGGGCACAACGGCCACCCGGAAAATGAGAGAGCCGACCGACTGGCAAATCGTGGGGTAGAGGAGGCTGGAACAGCGTGAGTGGGCGACAGATCATTCTGGATACCGAAACCACCGGTATCGACCCGGAGGCGGGGCACAATGTGATCGAGATCGGCTGTATCGAGATGGTGGAGCGCAAGCTGACCGGAAACCGGTGGCATCATTACATCAAGCCCGAGCGCGCCGTGGAGGCCGAAGCGATCGAGGTACACGGCATCAGCAACGAGTTTCTGGCGGACAAGCCCAGCTTTGCCGAACTGGCGCAAGCGTTCCTGGAGTTTGTGCGCGGGGCGGAGCTGATCATCCATAACGCCGCCTTCGATATCGGCTTTCTGAACGCCGAGTTGGCGCGTAACGGTATCGCAGAGCGGGTGGATGAGATCTGTAGCGTCATCGATACCCTGATGCTGGCGCGCAAGCAGTTTCCGGGGCAGCGCAACAGTCTGGACGCGCTCTGCCGTCGCTACGGTATCGACAACAGCCAGCGTGAACTGCACGGCGCCCTGCTGGACGCCGAAATTCTGGCTGATGTCTATCTGGCGCTCACCGGCGGGCAGACCAGTTTGCAGCTGGGCCAGGGGGAGAGCGAAGATGGCGGGGGGGCGGAGCCGATCCGCCGGGTCGACGCCAGTGGCCTGGTGCTGCCGGTGGTTCGGGCCAGCCGCGCCGAGCTGGCACGCCATGAGGCGTTTCTCGACCGGCTGGATGCGAGCAGCGGTGGGGCCGTGTGGCGGCAACGGAGCTGAGGGGGGTGTCATGGCGGCCACGATAAACGCAGAGCACTGGTTTCTCGCCCACGCCGGGCAGCTGCTGCAGTGCCACGACCAGCTCCTGTTCAGCCGGGAGGCGGCGGCGGGCGCCACCCACTGCTACCCGGTCGAGGCGGGGTTCGCGCTGGCGGTGCTGCCGCGGCGCCCGGCGCAGTGTACCCCGCTGGATCGCCTGCGTGACCTGCTGGCCAGAGCCGCGGATGAAACCGAGTATGCCCGCCTGGCGCGCGCCTCCCAGTTGGCGACCTGGCACGATCAGCACCGCTTCTGCGGCCGCTGTGGTGATCGGCTGGAGATGCACCCGCAGGATCTGGCCCGCCAGTGTGGTCGCTGCGGTCTGGTTCACTATCCACGCATTTCGCCCTGCATCATCGTGCTGGTGACCCGGGGCCGGCGCTGTCTGCTGGCCCATTCGGCCCGCTTCCCCGCCGGGCGCTACAGTGCCCTGGCCGGTTTCATCGAAGCGGGTGAAACAGCGGAGGCCGCGTTGAAACGTGAGGTGCAAGAAGAGGTTGGGATCGAGGTGGACAACATCCGCTACTTCGCCAGCCAGGCGTGGCCCTTTCCCCATCAGCTGATGCTCGGTTTCTTCGCCGACTATGCGGGCGGTGAGCTGAGACCCGATGGCGAGGAGATCCTGCGGGCCGACTGGTTTGGCGTCGATGAGCTGCCATCACTGCCGCCCCCCTTCAGCATCGCCCGGCGGCTGATCGACCACTTCTTCGCCGCGCAGACAGACCTCAACGGCTGAACAGTTTGCCCAGCCGGGTGGCCAGCATCACATCCCCCTCGGCACGCAGCTGACCTTTCAGGTATGCGCTCATGCCATCCTGCTCACCCTCGATGAGGCGGATCAAGGTGGCCTCGTCCAGATGCAGCACCAGATTGGGATCCTGATGCAGGCCGTAGCGGCTCCGGCACCGGCCGGCGCGGATATCGACATGGAACGGCTCCGCGTCACTGAGCTGGAACTGAAACACGGCTGTGAGCCCCACCGCCTGAGCGGGATCGAACTTTTCCGGCAGCTTGGTGACGATGCGATCGAGGGTGAGTGGCGCGGTCATCTTTCGGGGTCTCCTCGGTGCGGAAGCAGGCGTGTCAAACAGTCCGTTTATGGTACAGTAGCCCGGCTTTGAAGCGAACCCGTTAGCCCTGATCGGAGAGTGTAGATTGACCGCCTTTTTAGTCGAATATGGCCTTTTTCTGGCCAAGACCGTGACCCTGATCGTCGCGATTCTGCTGCTGCTGGCCGGTGTGGCGACGCTGCTGGAGCGAAGAAAAGAGCAGCGCGAGGGGCATATCGAGATCAAAAGCCTGAATGATCACCTCGACGAGATGAAACTCGATATCGAGGCGGTGGTGCTGGATGATGCCGTGGCACGCCAGCATGAGAAGGCCCGCCGCAAGCGGGAAAAAGCGGAAGCCAAGGCGCTGAAAAAGGCGCTGAAACGGGGGGAGGCGCCGGCAAAGCCACGCCGGCGGGTGTTTGTGCTCGATTTCGAGGGCGACATGCACGCCTCCGAGGTCGATCGGTTACGGCAGGAGGTGACGGCGGTCCTGAGCATGAGCGATCCCGACGACCAGGTGGTGGTTCGTCTCGAGAGCCCGGGGGGGCTGGTACACGCCTACGGTCTGGCCAGCGCGCAACTGGAGCGCCTGCGCGCCGCCAACCTCCGGCTGACGGTATGTGTCGATCGGGTGGCGGCCAGCGGCGGCTACATGATGGCCTGCGTGGCCAACCGGCTGCTGGCGGCCCCCTTCGCGGTGGTCGGCTCCATCGGCGTGGTGGCGCAGCTGCCCAACTTCCACCGTCTGCTCAAAAAACATGCCGTGGACTACGAGGTCCTGACGGCGGGGGAATACAAGCGAACGCTGACCATCTTCGGTGAAAACACGGAAAAAGGGCGGGAAAAGTTTATCGAGGAGCTGGAAGACACCCACGCTCTGTTCAAAACCTTCGTCAGTGAGCACCGCCCGCAGCTGGATCTGGACCGGGTCGCCACCGGTGAAGTGTGGTTCGGGCGCAGAGCGCTGGAGGAAAAACTGGTGGATGAGATCACCACCAGCGATGACCACCTGTGCAAACTGTGTCAGGATCACGATGTGTACGAGGTGCGCTATCAGCTCAAGCGGGGCTTGCAGGAGCGGCTGGGGCTGCTGGCGGTGTCGGTCTCCGACAACCTGCTGCTGCGCTGGTGGCAGCGGCTGCATGATAGCCGCTTGCTGTCGCGCTGACCAAGAGGCTGTAACATGATCGAGGGGTTAGGGGGGCGCAGGTCGAGATGAGCGGGCGATCGTCGTTGGATCGGGCCGGGGCGAAGGGGGTGGCGATGGACGCGGGCGCCGACACCGCCGCACGGATCATTCAGGCCGCCGAGGCGCTGTTCGCCGAACAGGGGTTCAAGGACACCACCCTGCGGCAGATAACCGGGCTGGCCGGGGTCAATCTGGCTGCGGTCAACTACCACTTCGGCTCCAAGTCCGGCTTGATCCGCGCGCTGGCCGTGCGGGCGTTGTCACCGCTGTGCCATGAGCTCGACCGGGGGTTGGCCCGGCTCGAGCGGGAGGACGCCCCCCCGGGGCTGGAGCCGTTGCTCGAGCTGATGGCGCAGGCGCTGCGACGCCTGTATGGGCAAAACCCGCCCGCGCTGGCGGTGGTGATGCGGCTGCTGGAGCAGGTTTATCTGCCCAGCGAACGGGATCTGCAGCTTTTTTTGCGCCAACAGTATGGAGCCCGCCTGGAGCGTTACCTGCGCCATATCAGGGCGGACGCCGCGCCGATCGACGGGCCGGAGTTCTTCTGGCGCTGTCATTTTTTGCTGGGGTCGGTGATCTTCACCCTGTCCAGAATGCACACGCTCAGCGCGCTTCAGGGGCAGAACGAGGCGGGCGCAGAGGTGCTGGAACAGATTCTGGCGCAGATCATTCCGGTCATTTCGGCCGGTTTGCACGCTCCCCCCGGCCACAGGGGGCACTGATGCGGGTTTGGCTACAGGTATCCCTCCAGCGGCAACGGCTCACGGTTCACAGCGAAACGGGGGTGTATGCCCGCTACCCGGTGTCGACGGCGAAGGCCGGGGCCGGCGAGCGTAGCGGCAGTGGCTGCACCCCCCGGGGGCGGCACTATATCCGCGCCTGCATCGGCGCTGGCCAGCCGTTGGGGGCGGTGTTCGTCGCCCGCCGCCCCACCGGTGAGATCTATTGCGCCGAGTTGGCGGCATCCTGCCCGGATCGGGACTGGATATTGACCCGTATTCTCTGGCTGTGTGGCCGTGAACCCGGTTTCAACCGGGGCGGGCTGGTGGATACCCAGCGGCGCTACATCTATATTCATGGCACCCCGGATTGCGAGCCGATGGGGGTGCCGCTCTCCCATGGCTGCATTCGGATGCGCAACCACGACCTGCTGCAGCTGTTTGCGCTGGTTCGTCCCGGTACCGACATCCTGATCGAGGAGGGGTAGATCATGACCACCGGTGTGCTGATGCTCGATATCGAGGGGACCGCGCTGACGGCCGCCGAGCGCGAGCGGATCAAACGCCCCCAGGTGGGCGGGCTGATCCTGTTCGGCCGCAACTATACCGATCCCGACCAGCTCAGCGCCTTGCTGGCCTCGATTCGAGCGCTGCGGCCCGATCTGCTGGTGGCGGTGGATCAGGAAGGGGGGCGGGTGCAACGGTTCCGTGAGGGGTTCACCCGGTTGCCTCCCATGGCCGTGCTTGGGCGTCGTTGGCGGCAACATCCGCAACACGCGATCGCCTGCGCCCATGAGCTGGGCTGGCTGCTGGCGACCGAGCTGCGCCAGTTCGACATCGACATCAGCTTCGCCCCGGTGCTGGATCTCGATTGGGGGCAGAGCAGTATCATCGGAGACCGCGCCTTCAGTGGCAGTGCGGAGGCGGTGATCCAGCTGGCCGGTGGTGTCATGGCGGGGATGCACGAGGCGGGTATGGCCGCCACCGGCAAGCATTTCCCCGGCCATGGCTGGGTGCGGGCCGACTCCCATCTCGAGTTGCCGCTCGATGAGCGCAGCGCGGCCCAGATCGAGGCCCATGACCTGCGCCCCTTTGCCGAGTTGATCCGCCGTGGGCTCGATGGTGTCATGCCGGCCCATGTGGTGTACAAGCAACTCTGCTCGGCACCGGCGGGTTTCTCCTCCTACTGGCTGCAGCAGGTGTTACGCCAGCGGCTGCGCTTTGATGGCGTGATCTTCAGCGACGACCTCAGCATGGCGGGGGCCAGCCAGGCGGGCGGCTATGCCGAGCGGTGCGAGCGCGCCCTGGCGGCCGGTTGTGACATGGTGCTGGTGTGCAACCAGCCCGAGGCCGCCGAACAGGTGCTGGCGTATCTGGCCGCCGGCTCGGTCACCGCCTCCCACCGGCTGGCGCGAATGCGGGCCGCGCCGGCCCGGGTGCCCGATCCCGGGCGGCTGAATGAAAGTCGCCGGCTGGCGGCTCTGCTACGCGAGGAGGTGGGATGCTCGAGCAGCTGCTGAAACCCATTTTGACCCCCCTGTTCAACCAGTGGCCTCTGCTGGAGGGATACGCTTGGCAGGTGGCGGCCACCACCGTCGTCATTCTGGTGTGGCTGTTCACCATCGTGTTCAACTGGGTGATGGGGCGCTCGATCCACCATTTGAGTCGTAGAGCCCCGATCTGGGATGAGCTGCTGCTGAAGTCGATCGGCACCCCGTTACGCCTGCTGATCTGGGTCCTTGGCCTCTCCCTGCTGCTGGAGATCTTCAGCCGCAACGGCCTGCCGCTCGGTACCGAGATCGGCGGTAACCTGCGTCGGCTCGGGGGTATCATCATTCTGGCCTGGGGGGTGATCCGCTTTATCCGCGCAGGGGAGAATTACCTGACCTCGCCCGCGGCCGGTCGCCGTCGGGTGGATCGCACCACCGCCGATGCCGTGGCCAAGCTGTTGCGGCTGATCGTGTTCATTCTGGCGGGACTGACGGTGCTGCAATCCTCCGGGGTCAGTATTTCCGGCATTCTGGCGTTCGGCGGTATCGGCGGTATCGCCGTGGGCTTCGCCGCCAAGGATCTGCTGGCCAACTTTTTCGGCGGGCTGATGGTGTACATGGACCGCCCCTTCCATGTGGGAGACTGGGTGCGCTCGCCGGACAAGGAGATCGAGGGCACCGTGGAACAGATCGGTTGGCGCCTGACCCGAATCCGCACCTTTGATCAAAGACCCCTTTATGTTCCCAACGCCACCTTCACCAGCATCTCGGTGGAAAACCCGTCGCGGATGCGCAACCGGCGCATTTATGAGCATGTGGGGGTCCGCTATGATGACGTGGACAAGGTCAAGGCGATCGTCGATGAGGTGCGTGAGATGCTCCGCCACCACCCTGAGATCGATACCCAGCAGACCCTCATCGTGCAACTCAACCGTTTTGGACCCTACTCGCTGGATTTCATGGTGTACACTTTTACCAAAACCACCCAGTGGGTGCAGTACCACGAGATCAAACAGGATGTGATGTTGAAAATAGCAGAGATCATCCTCCGTCACGGCGCCGAGTTTGCCTTCCCCACTCAGACCCTCCACATGGCGCCGGCCCAGGGGTCGCTGCCGGAGCCCGGACCACACCCGCTCCGCGAGCCGGAGGGACAGGTATGAGTCGTTTGCGCGAGCGGGAGCAGAAACAGTGGCTACAACGGCTGGCTCGAGCCGAGAAACTTTGGCTGCGCCTGAGCGTGGCGGCGGGAGTCGGCATCGGCCTGATGTTGATCGTGCAGGCCCACCTGCTGGCCAGGATGGTGGATGGCGCCCTGTTCAGCCAGCAACCGTTGGCGCAGCAATGGCCGCTGGTGTGGCTGCTGCTTCTAGCGCTGCTGTTGAGAGCCCTGCTGGGGGTGCTCAGGGAGTGGGCCGGCCAACAGGCCTCGGTTCGGATCAGGCGCAGTCTGAGAGCGCTGCTGCTGCACCACCTCAACCGACTGGGGCCGGCCTACACCGGCGACCAGCGCAGCGGCGAGCTGAGCAGCGTCCTGCTGGAGCAGATAGAAGCCCTGGATGGTTTTTTTGCCCGTTATCTGCCGCAGATGGCGCTGGCAGCGCTGCTGCCGCTGGTGATCCTCGCCTTCATCTTTCCGCTGAACTGGGCGGCGGGGCTGATATTTCTGCTCACCGCCCCTTTGGTGCCGCTGTTCATGGCCCTGGTGGGAACCCGGGCCGCCGAAGCCAATCGCCGCAACTTTGCCGCCCTCTCCCAGCTGGGGGCGCACTTCCTCGATCTGGTGCAGGGGATCGTAACGCTCAAGCTGTTCGATCGCAGTCGGGCTCAGGCAGAGGTGATCAAAAGTGAGGCGGACGAGTTTCGCCAGCGCACTATGCAGGTGCTGCGGCTGGCCTTTCTCTCCTCCGCCGTGCTCGAGTTCTTTGCCTCCATCTCCATCGCTCTGGTGGCGGTCTACCTGGGGTTCAGTTTTCTCGGTACGCTGAACGTTGGCTCCTGGGGTGCGCCGGTGACGTTTTACCAGGGGCTGTTCATTCTGCTGCTGGCACCGGAGTTTTACCTGCCTCTACGGGAGCTGGGCACCCATTACCACGCCCGGCAGGAGGCGGTGGCCGCCGCCGATCAGCTGCGTGAGCTGCTGGAGGCGACACCGGAGGCGATCACCCCGGAGGGGGCGGGGCTGGAGGATTCGGTGCATCAGGTCAGCCTGGAAAACGCCGCGTTGACCTATCCCGGGCGCCAAACCCCGCTGTTCAGTGGGCTGAATCTGACCCTCAAGCGTGGTCGTATCGTTGCCCTCACCGGGCCCAGCGGCGCCGGCAAATCCTCCCTGCTGCAGGTGTTGCTGGGCTTTCGCCAGCTCAGCGAGGGTCAGGTGAGGGTCAATCAGACACCACTGCAAACGATCGGCAGCCACGCCTGGCTGGAACAGGTGGCCTGGGTCAGCCAGCACACCACGCTGTTTCCCGGCACCCTGCGCGACAACCTGCTGCTGGCCGCGCCCCAGGCCAGCGAGCACACCCTCTATCTGGCGCTGGAGCAGGCCAACGCACTGGAGTTTGTACAACGTCTGCCCGAGGGGTTGGATACCCCGGTGGGTGAGCAGGGCAGCGGTTTTTCCGGCGGCCAGATACAGCGCCTGGCGTTGGCGAGAGCCTTTCTCAAGGATGCCCCGGTGGTGCTGCTGGATGAGCCCACCGCCAACCTCGATCGGGAGAGCGAGCAGTTGGTGCTGAGCTCGCTGCAGCTGCTCTGTGCCGGCCGGCTGGTCCTGATGCTGACCCACCGGCGGGCCACCATGCTGCGGGCGGACGAGGTGTGGCAGCTCGACCACGGAGAGCTACGCCGCCTGGACAGTGCAACACCCGCAACCGGAGAGCCGACATGAACCCCTTGCGCCCCTTCATCCGCTCGATGCGAACGCAGCTGAGCTGGCTTTTGCTGGGCACCCTGCTGGGGTTGGTCACGCTGTTGGCGAGCATCGGGCTGATGACCCTGTCGGGCTGGTTCATCTCGGCCGCCGCCCTGGCGGGGGGCGGTGCGCTCACATTCAACTACTTCACTCCCGGGGCCGGGGTGCGCGGATTCGCCATCCTGCGAACGCTTGGGCGCTACTTTGAACGGGTCACCACCCACGAGGCCACCTTTCGTCTGCTGGCCGATCTGCGGAGCTGGTTTTACCGCTGTCTCGAACCGCTCGGTCCCGCCCGGCTGCAGCAGTTTCGCTCCGCCGACCTGCTGAACCGGCTGATCGCCGATGTCAACGCCCTGGACAATCTCTACCTGCGGGTGCTGGCGCCGAGCGTGATCGCCCTGCTGGTCGCGCTGCTGGTGTTGGGTTTCCTGGCACGGTATAGCCCGGCGATCGCGCTGTTCACCGCGGCCGGGCTGGTGCTGGCCGGCGTGGCCACACCGCTGCTGGCCCATCGGTTGGCGCGGCGCGTCGGTGAGCGGCAGGTGATGGCGACGACGACGCTGCGCCAGCGGTTGATCGCGCTGGTACAGGGGTTGGCGGATCTGCATATCTACGGCGGTGTGGCGCAGGCGATCGACGCCACGACCGCTGAGGAGACCCGGCTGACACGAACCCAGTTGCGCATGGCGCTGGTGACCGGCCTGATGAACGGCCTGATCGTGTTCATCGGCGGAGCCACCGGTCTGTTGGCTTTGCTCGTGGGGATCGGGCAGCTCCACGCTGGCGGGCTCGAGCCGGCCCAACTCGCCATGGCGCTGTTCTGTGTGCTGGCGCTGTTCGAGGTGGTGGCCCCCCTCCCTCTGGCCTACCAGTATCTCGGCAAGACCCGCCAGGCGGCGGCGCGGCTGCAGGAGGTGGCCAGCGCCGCTCCCCTGGTGATCTACCCGGCGAGGGATCAGGCCCCGGTTCTCGCCCCCGGCAGCTTCAGTTTCGAGCGGGTGACATTCCACTACCCGCGTGCTTCCACCCCGGTGCTGGAGCAGTTCTCGCTCCGGGTTGCGGCCGGTGAAAAGATACTGCTGCTGGGGCACACGGGCAGTGGCAAAAGCACCCTCGTCAGCCTGCTGGCGCGGTTTTACGACCCTCAGCAGGGGCAGGTGGTGCTGGGTGGTCAGAGCGTGACCCGCTATGGCGAGTCCACCCTGCGGGCGCAGATGAGTGTTCTGTCGCAGCCGGTGCAGCTTTTTGCCGGCAGCGTCGCCGACAATCTGGCCCTGGCCAAGGGCGATGCCGCCGAAAACGAAATGGCAGCGGTGCTGGCGGCGGTGGGGCTGGATCGGGAGCTGGGCGATCGACCGCTGGCCTATGCGGTGGGCGAGTCGGGCAGCCGCCTCTCCGGCGGGCAGCGCAAACGGCTCGCGCTGGCGAGGGCACTGCTGCGGGATGCCCCCCTCCTGCTGCTCGATGAACCCACCGAAGGGCTGGATGCAACGACGGAGGCCCGCGTGGTGGAGCAGATGCTGCGGCTCTGCGCCGAGCGCACGCTGGTGATGATCAGCCACCATCTGCAGACGGCGGCGCTGTTCGATCGCGTGGTGATTCTGGATCAGGGGCGGGTGCTGGAGCAGGGGACGCCACAGGCGCTGGCGGCCAACCCGGACAGCCGCTTCAACCAGCTCGCGGCGGTTTGAGTCGCGTCAGTTTGCCACCGCGCGCACAATCAACAGCACCCCCAACCGGGGGTGGTCGATGTAGTGGATCTCGTTTGAACGCATCCGGCGGGCCTCCTGTAGCAGCCAGGCGGTGGGGCGGTATTCGCTGCCCTCGGCGGCCTCGGGCAGTGGCGGTGACGGCGGGCCAAGGGTGCTTAGCTGCAGGGTGGGGTAAGCGTGCAGAAAACGGTTGCGGTAGAGGGTGATGGTGCCGTCCAGTTCATACCCCTGGCGGCTTGCCTTTATCCGCACCGCCCGGGCCGATTGCTTGCCCCCGATCGGTTGCAGCCAGCCTCGATGGTAGAGCACACGGTAGTCGCTATGGCGGGCCAGGCGGTTGGCGTCGGCGCTCAGGCGCAGATCGTTCTCCGGCAGCGCCTCGAAGGGTTGCAGGGGATAGCCGTCCCAGTCGCGCAAAAACACAGCCCCGCTGACATCGACCGGGGTGATCTCGGGCCAATACTCATCGTTGATGCCGATGCCACTCTCATTGGCAAACACCAGCATCTCCACCTTGTACAGCTCGGCCGCACTGGCCATCGCGCTCAGGCTTGAAAAGATCGCCAGTAACAGGGTGCGCTGCAGTAAAGCGGGCATAGGATCACTCTTTTCCGTTGGCTGATAGTTGGTCGAGCAGGGCTTCCACCGCGGCAAAGCGGGCGGCGGCCTGCTCCATGGGTTGAGTAAACCGCAATACACTGGCACCGTCCAGACGGAAGCGGTGCGGTTGGCGCTGGATCATGTCGATCAGTACCAGCGGGTCGATGTTGGGCTCGGCCTCGAACTCGATCCGGCCCGCCTTGTCGCCGGCATCGAGCTTGACGATGCCGAGAGCCTGCGCCTTCAGCTTGAGCTGGGTCAGGTGCAGCAGATTGCGGGTCGGCTCCGGCAGCAGGCCAAAGCGGTCGATCATCTCCACCCGTAGCTCATCCAGCGCATTGGCATCCGCTGCATTGGCGATGCGTTTGTAGAAGAGCAGCCGATTGTGAACGTCCGGCAGATAGTCATCGGGGATCAGCGCCGGCAGGTGCAGGTTGATCTCACAGCCGTGGTGGAGCGGTTTATCCAGGTTCGGGGTCTTGCCCTCGCGGATCGCCTCGATCGCCTGATCCAACATCTCCATGTAGAGGCCAAAGCCGACGCTCTGCATCTGGCCGCTCTGCTCTTCACCCAGCAGCTCCCCGGCGCCGCGGATCTCGAGGTCGTGGGTCGCCAGGGTGAAGCCGGCGCCCAGGGTATCGGCCTCGCTGATCGCCTCCAGCCGTTTGACCGCGTCCGGGGTCATGGCGCGCACCGGCGGGGTGAGCAGATAGGCGTAAGCCTGATGGTGGGAGCGGCCCACGCGGCCACGCAACTGATGCAGCTGGGCCAGGCCAAATTTGTCGGCCCGATCGATGATGATGGTGTTGGCGCTGGGCACATCGATACCGGTTTCGATGATGGTGGTACACACCAGGACATTGAACCGCTTGTGATAGAAGTCACTCATCACCTGTTCCAGCTCACGCTCGCGCATCTGCCCGTGGCCGACGGCAACCCGCGCTTCCGGCACCAGCGCGCTGATCTCCTCGGCCACCTTGTCGATGGTTTTGACCTCGTTGTGGAGGTAGTACACCTGCCCGCCGCGCAGCAGCTCCCGCAGGATCGCCTCCTTGATCATCGGTTTGTCCCGCTGGCGCACAAAGGTCTTTACCGAGAGCCGCCGGGCCGGTGGTGTGGCGATGATGGAGAGATCGCGGATGCCGGACATGGCCATGTTGAGGGTGCGCGGAATGGGGGTGGCGGTCAGGGTCAGAATGTCCACCTCGGCGCGCAACGACTTGAGCCGCTCCTTTTGCTGCACCCCGAAGCGGTGCTCCTCATCGATGATCAACAGCCCCAGATCGCTGAAGCGGATATCCCCCTGCAGCAGCTTATGGGTGCCGATCAGAATATCCACCTTGCCCGCCTCGAGCGCCTTCAGGGTGGCCTGCTGCTGTTTGCCGCTCTTGAAGCGGGAGATCAGTTCCACCTCGACCGGCCAGTCGGCGAAGCGGTCGCGGAAGTTTTCAAAATGTTGCTGCGCCAGCAGCGTGGTGGGCACCAGTATGGCCACCTGCTTGCCGCTCTGTACCGCGATGAAGGCGGCACGCATCGCCACTTCGGTTTTGCCGAAACCCACATCACCGCACACCAGCCGATCCATGGGAGCGGGGGCGCGCATGTCGCGAACCACCGCGGCGATCGCATCGGCCTGATCCGGCGTCTCCTCGAACGGGAAACTGGCGGCGAAGCGTTCATATTCCGCTTCACTGTAGCAAAAACTGAACCCCGTGCGGGCGGCGCGACGGGCATAGATGTCGAGCAGCTCGGCGGCGGAATCGCGCACCTTCTCGGCGGCCTTGCGCCGGGCCTTGCTCCACTGCTCGCTGCCCAACCGGTGCAGCGGCGCCGACTCGTCGCTGGCGCCGGAGTAACGGCCGATCAGATGCAAAGAGGAGACCGGCACATAGAGCTTGGCCTCATCGGCATACTGGAGCAGCAGAAATTCCGCCGGCTGACCATCGACGTGGAGGGTCTGCATCCCCAGGTAACGGCCCACGCCGTGATCGACATGGACCACCGGTGCACCGATGGTCAACTCCGAGAGGTGACGAATGGCCTGATCGGAATCGATCTGCTGCTTTTCCCGCCGGCGGCGCTGGAACACCTGGTGGCCGAACAGCTGGGTCTCGGTGACCAGTTGTAACCGCCCCGGTATGAACAGCCCCCGCTCCAGGGGGGCGGTGGTGATGGCCAGCTCCGGTTGCCGTGTCTGGTAGTCGCACCAGTTTGCACACTCGCTCAGATCGAGCCCGGCCCGGCGGGCATGTTCCAGCAGCGCCTCCCGCCGGCCGGCGGATTCGGCGCAGAGCAGAATGGGGGTGGCCTCCCGCTGGTGATATTCCTGCAGGGCGGCGAGCGGCGCCTGACGGTCATCGCTGCTGAAATCGGGGGGAGGGCTGCAGGGCAGGTTATCGCGGCCGGGCTTGATCGCTTCGGCCTCTTCGCTCAGTCGGATCACCGGGTAGTGTCGCAGGGCACCGAACAGCGCTTCGCTGGAGAGAAACAGTTCGGCAGGGGCGAGGATCGGTCGCTGCAGATCGCCCCGCCGCTCCTCGTAGCGCTGCTGCACATCCCGGTAGAAATGTTCGGCGGCGGAATCGAGTCGCCTGTCATGCAATATCAGTGTGTTCTCGGGCAGGTAATCGAACAGGCTTGCCGACTGCTCGAAAAAGAGCGGGGCGTAGTACTCGATGCCGGGGGGCGTCAGGCCGCTGGAAACATCCTGGTAGATAGGGCAGCGGGTGTGATCGACATCGAACCGCTCGCGCCAGCGCTGCTTGAAGCGGGTGATCGCCTCCGGGTGGAGCGGAAACTCCCTGGCGGGCAGCAGCCGCACCCGCTCCACCCGGTCGATGGAGCGCTGGCTTTCCGGGTCGAAGGTGCGGATGGTGTCGATCTCGTCATCGAACAGGTCGATCCGCAGTGGCAGCTCCATCCCCATGGGAAAGAGATCGATGATCGCGCCACGGATGGCGAACTCGCCGTGCTCATACACGGTATCGACGGCGCGGTAACCGGCGTCGGTCAGGCGCTGGCGTAACGCGATACTGTCCAGCCTTTGCCCCGGTTCCAGAAACAGGGCGTTGGCGGTGATGAAGCTCGGCGGCGGGAGGCGGAGCATCAGGGTGCTGATCGGCAGAATCAGGACGCCACGCCGCTGCTCGGGGAGCTGGTACAGGGTCTGGATACGGGTGGAGATGATCGCCTGGTGGGGAGAAAAACTGTCATAGGGCAGTGTTTCCCAATCGGGCAGCAGATGCACCGGCCGCTGGTCGCAGCCGTAGAAGTTGACCTCGGTTTGCAGCCGCTCCATGCTCTCCATATCCTGGCAGATCAGCAGGATCAGGCCATCATGCCGGCTGGCGACCTGCTCCGTCAGCAGCCCGGTGGCACTGCCCTGCACCTGCCCCAGACGCCGAATGTCGCCGGGCCCCTTGGGTAACGGAAAGTTGAACTCGACCGCCAAGGCGCTCTCCCCCTTCAGATAAAAACGTGCAGTTTAACCGCTGACAGCGCAAAACGCAGCCTCGTAACGGCAGTGGAACCAAAGTCCAAGGGGGCCGGGTTTGCCCCCTCCTTGTGAAAAGGGGATAATGCGCGCAGCCAAATTGAGTGTTGACAATTTCGGAGTTGCCCTGTGAGCCAAGAACTGATTTTTGCAGACTGGAAAGCCCGTGAAGCGATCGCGGAGGCGATGGTGCCACTGGTGGGCCGTCTCTATCGTGACCGCAACATCGAGATCTCCATCTATGGTCGCCTGATCGTCAAGCGGTCGGTGATCGATATTCTCAAGGCACACCGCTTTGTGCGCCAGATGGAGGCGCAAGAGCTGTCCGTGGTCGATACTTTCCCGGTGCTGGAAGCCGTGGCGGAGATGGCTGTGACCAACGCGCATATCGATATCGGCAAACTGGCGGTCAAATTCAACGCGGAGGGGGAGGGGCGCACCCTGCGGGAGTTCCTCGCCGAGGAGCTGGCCGACGCCTCCACCGAACCGGCCGAGGCGCATGAATCCACCGACGTCATCCTGTACGGCTTCGGCCGCATCGGCCGCCTGCTGGCGCGGCTGATGCTGGATCGGGCCGGCAGCGGCCACTCCCTGCGTCTGCGTGCCGTCGTGGTGCGCAAAGGCAACGCCGAAAACGATCTGGAAAAACGTGCCAGCCTGCTGCGGCGCGACTCGGTACACGGCTCGTTCAAGGGCACCATTCAGGTGGATGAGGAGAACAATGCGATCATCGCCAACGGCAACTACATTCAGGTGATCTTTGCCGATGCCCCCGACCAGATCGACTACGCCCAGTACGGCATCAAAAATGCCCTGGTGATCGACAACACCGGCAAGTGGCGCGATGCCGCCGGCCTCTCCCTCCACCTGCAGTGCAAGGGGGTCGCGCGGGCGCTGCTGACGGCGCCGGGCAAGGATGTCAAGAACATCGTCATGGGGGTGAACCACCACAATATCGATGACGCGGATCGGGTGCTGTCCGCGGCCTCCTGCACCACCAATGCCATCGTCCCGGTGCTGAAAGCGGTCAACGATCAGTTCGGCATCGTCAATGGGCACGTGGAAACCGTTCACTCCTACACCAACGATCAGAACCTGATCGACAACTACCACAAGGGCAATCGGCGGGGCCGGGCCGCGGCGCTCAACATGGTGCTGACCGAAACCGGTGCCGCCAAGGCGGTCGCCAAGGCGCTGCCGGAGCTGGAGGGCAAGCTGACCGGCAACGCGATCCGCATTCCGACGCCGGATGTTTCCATGGCCATCCTGAATCTGAATCTGGAAAAATCCACCAATAAGGAGGAGATGAACGCTTTCCTGCGCGACACGGCGCTCTACTCCGAGCTGCAAAAGCAGATCGATTACAGCAACTCGCCGGAAGCGGTTTCCAGCGATTTCGTGGGCTCGCGCGCCGCCGGCGTGGTGGACGCGCTGGCCACCATCGTGGTGGGCAACCGCTGCGTACTCTATGTGTGGTACGACAACGAGTTCGGCTACAGCTGTCAGGTCATCCGCATGGCGCAACATCTGGCCAAGTGCACGCTGCCGGCTTTTCCCAAAAAGGGCAAGTAGCTCACCCGCGGCCCCGCCGGCGGGCGGGGTCGGCCCGATCGGGGGCTTTTTTTATTCCACGATTGAATGAAACTATTCCCATACGATCTTTGCGCCGGCGCGGTTTCTCTTTCTGTTCCGGCGCTTCAAATCAGCGACTTGTAGAAAAACAACATGCGGGTCGGTTATACTTGGGCGGATTTTGGGTGGGAATCCTGCGTCTGTTTCCCGGCACGGAAGGCTGGCTCCAATTCGCCTGAGTGCGCACGAGCAGAGGCGAGGTCTCCTGAACACTTTTGACAGTTGGGTGAGACGAATGATCAAGATCAGCAAGGGTCTGGATCTACCGATCGCAGGGGCGCCCGAGCAGACCATCGCTGATGGTCCCGCGGTGCGCACTGTGGCACTCCTTGGCCAGGATTACGTCGGCATGAAGCCGTCGATGAAGGTCAAAGAGGGTGACCGGGTGAAGCTCGGGCAGGTGATCTTTACCGATAAAAAAACAGAGGGGGTGCAGTATACGGCTCCGGGCGCCGGCGTGGTGCGAGCGATCAACCGGGGCGCGCGGCGGGTGCTGCAATCCGTGGTCATCGAGCTGGATGAACAGGAGGAGGCGGTCGAGTTCGCCCGCTACCGCGCCACTGAGCTGAGCAGCCTGACGCGCGAGCAGATCGAACAGAATCTGCAGTCGTCCGGTCTCTGGACGGCGCTACGCACCCGTCCCTTCAGCCGGGTGCCCCAGATCGGCACCACCCCTCACTCCATCTTCGTCACCGCGATCGATACCAACCCCTTGGCCGCCAGCCCGGAGCTGATCATCAACCAGCAGCCCGAAGCCTTTACCAACGGCCTCAAGCTGCTGGCCCGGCTCAGCGGCGGCAAGGTTTACCTCTGCCAAGCCAGCGGTGCCAATGTGCCCACCGCCGATGGGGTCGAGGTGGCCGAGTTTGCCGGCAAGCACCCGGCGGGCAACGCCGGCACCCATATTCACTTTCTTGATCCGGTCTCCCAGCAGAAAACGGTCTGGACCATCGGCTATCAGGATGTGATCGCGTTCGGGCGTCTGTTCACGGAGGGGCGCTTGCCCGTCGATCGGATCGTGGCGCTGGCGGGGCCGCAGGTCAAACAGCCGCAACTGCTGCGCACCCGTTTGGGGGCCTCCACCGATGAGCTGGTGGAGGGGCGTCTGTCAGCGGGCAAAAACCGCGTCATCAGCGGTTCGATCTGGAACGGTCGCACCGCGCGCGGGCCACACGCCTTTCTGAGCCGTTACGCCAATCAGATCAGTGTGCTACTGGAGGGTGACCAGCGGGAGTTTATGGGCTGGATCGCCCCGGGCAGTGACAAGTTCTCGGTTTTGAACATGTTCACCTCACTTCTCTCGCCGGGCAAGACGTTCAACTTCACCACCTCGACCAACGGCTCCGAACGGGCGATGATCCCCGTGGGGCAGTTCGAAGCGTTGATGCCGCTGGATATTCTGCCCACCCAGTTGCTGCGCGCCCTGGTGACCGGCGATATCGTGACCGCGATGCAGCTCGGTTGTCTCGAGTTGGATGAAGAGGATCTCGCACTGTGCACCTTTGCCTGCCCTGGCAAGTATGAGTACGGTCCGATTCTTCGCGACAACCTGACGCGCATCGAGAAAGAGGCGTAGGAGAGGCTGGTGATGAGTTTAAGAACCGTTCTGGATAAACTGGAGCCGCATTTCCATAAAGGCGGCAAATATGAAAAGTGGTACGCCCTGTTCGAAGCGGTGGATACCATCTTCTACACCCCCGGCAAGGTCACCAAACACGCGGCTCATGTGCGTGATGGCGTCGACCTGAAACGGATCATGATCCTGGTATGGCTGTGTACGTTCCCGGCGATCTTCTTCGGCATGTACAACATCGGCCTGCAGGCCAACACCGCCATGATGGAGCTGGGGCTGAGTGCGCCGGCCGGTTGGCGTGGTGCTCTGGCCGCGGCGCTGACGGGCTTCAACCCGGACAGCGCGTGGGACAACATTGTCTACGGCGCGCTCTACTGGTTGCCGATCTACCTGGTCACCTTTGTGGTGGGCGGCTTCTGGGAAGTGCTGTTTGCGATGAAACGCGGCCACGAGATCAACGAAGGCTTCTTCGTGACCTCCATCCTGTTCTCCCTGATTCTACCGCCAACGATTCCACTGTGGCAGGTCGCGCTGGGGATCAGCTTTGGGGTCGTGATCGGCAAGGAGGTGTTTGGCGGTACCGGCAAGAACTTCCTCAACCCGGCCCTGACCGCGCGCGCCTTCCTGTTTTTTGCCTACCCGGCGCAGATGACGGGTGATGCCGTATGGACCGCCGTCGACGGCTTCTCCGGCGCCACGCCACTGGGGCTCGCCGCCATGGGGGGGGTGGATGCGATCCTGGAGGCCAACATCACCTGGTTCGATGCGTTCATCGGCACCATTCAGGGGTCCGTTGGCGAAACCTCCACCCTGGCCGTATTGATCGGTGGCTTGATTATCGTTTTCGCCAGGATAGCCGCTTGGCGGATCGTCGCCGGGGTGATCCTCGGCATGGTGGGGATGACATTGCTCTTCAACGCCATCGGTTCCGACACCAACCCGATGTTCAACATGCCGTTTTGGTGGCACTTCGTGCTGGGCGGGTTCGCCTTCGGCACCTTCTTTATGGCAACCGATCCGGTTTCCGCCTCCATGACCAACCCCGGCAAATGGGTGTTCGGTGCCCTGATCGGCGTGATGGTGATCCTGATCCGTGTCGTCAATCCCGCCTTCCCTGAGGGCATGATGCTGGCCATTTTGTTTGGTAACCTGTTTGCGCCGCTGATCGACAACTTTGTTGTCCAGGCCAACATCAAGCGGAGGATGAAACGTAATGTCAGCCAATAACGATACTGTCCGCAAAACGATACTGGTGACGGTGCTGCTGTGCGTTGTCTGCTCCGTGGTGGTCTCCTCCGCCGCGGTGATGCTCAAGCCGTTGCAGGTTGCCAACAAGGAGCTGGACCGCAAAAGCAACATTCTGGCCGCCGCTGGCATCAGCGATCCGAACAAGTCGGTCGATGAGCTGTTCGCGCAGATCACGACCCGCTACGTGGACCTGAGAACCGGGAAGTTCGTCGACATGCCCCCGGGCTACGATCCGGCCAAGGCGGCCAAGGACCCGAAACGGAATATCGAGCTCAGCCGTAAAGAGGACAGGGCCGGTATCAAGACGATCGCCCCGGTGCAACCGGTCTACCTGGTCCAGGGGGCCGGTGGCACCATCGAAAAGCTGATCCTGCCGGTTCATGGCAAGGGGCTTTGGTCAACGCTGTATGGGTTTCTGGCGCTGGAGGGGGATCTGAACACCATCGTCGGGCTCGGTTTCTATTCCCACGCCGAGACCCCGGGGCTGGGGGGTGAGGTGGACAACCCGGCCTGGAAGGCACTCTGGCCGGGCAAGAAGGTCTACGGTGAAGACAACGCGACCCCCATGATCCGACTGATCAAGGGAAGCGTTGATGCGTCGACGGCCGATGCCGAACACAAGGTGGACGGCCTTTCGGGGGCAACTCTGACCTCCAATGGGGTCACCAACCTGATCCAGTTCTGGATGGGTGAGAACGGCTATGCACCGTTCCTGAACAACCTGCGCGCAGGGGAGGCTTGATCCATGTCCAAAACCAAAGATGTACTGATAACGCCTGTTTTCAAGAACAACCCGATCGCTCTGCAGATTCTGGGTATCTGTTCCGCCCTGGCGGTTACCTCCAACATGTCGACCGCGCTGGTGATGGCGCTGGCGGTCATGATGGTGACCGCGTTCTCCAACTTCTTCGTGTCGTTGATACGAAATCACATTCCGAGCAGCATCCGCATCATCGTGCAGATGACCATCATCGCCTCCCTGGTGATCGTGGTGGATCAGTTTCTGAAGGCGTATGCCTATGAAATTTCCAAGCAGCTGTCGGTCTTTGTGGGGCTGATCATCACCAACTGCATCGTGATGGGGCGGGCCGAGGCCTATGCGATGAAAAATCCGCCGATCCCCAGCTTTCTGGATGGCATCGGCAACGGTCTGGGCTACGGCGCCGTGCTGATGTTCGTGGCGTTCCTCCGCGAGCTGTTCGGTTCCGGCTCTCTGTTCGGGGTTGAAGTGCTCCCCTTGGTCAACAATGGCGGCTGGTATCAGGGTAACGGCTTGCTGTTGCTCCCCCCCAGCGCCTTCTTCCTGATCGGCTTTTTCATCTGGATCACCCGTACCTGGGATCCGACCCAGGTGGAGAAACCCGACTTCGAGTTGGCCCCCAATACCAAGAAGGAGGCGGTGTAAATCATGGAACAGTTGATCAGCCTTGCTGTCAGGGCGATTTTCGTTGAAAACATGGCGCTGGCCTTCTTTCTGGGAATGTGCACATTCCTTGCCATCTCCAAAAAGGTGCAGACCGCCATCGGCCTGGGGATCGCCGTCGTGGTGGTGCTGGTGATCACCGTGCCGGTCAATAACCTGATCTACAACAACCTGCTGCGTGAGGGGGCGCTGGCCTGGGCCGGGTACCCGGAAGTCGACCTGAGCTTTCTGGGCTTTATCTCCTACATTGGTGTCATCGCCGCCATCGTGCAGATTTTGGAGATGTTCCTGGATAAGTTCGTGCCCGCGCTCTATAACGCGCTGGGGGTGTTCCTGCCACTGATCACGGTGAACTGCGCCATCATGGGTGCCGCGCTGTTCATGGTGGAGCGGGATTACAACTTCGGTGAAAGTGTGGTCTACGGCGCCGGTGCCGGCATCGGCTGGGCGTTGGCGATCACCGCCCTCGCCGGTATCCGCGAAAAGCTGAAGTACAGCGATGTACCGCATGGTTTGCGCGGTCTGGGGATCACCTTCATCACCGTGGGTCTGATGTCGCTCGGCTTCATGTCCTTCTCCGGCGTACAGCTGTAACCGGTTGGCATGAATAGCGCAAAGAATAGGATGAACCGATGAGTACAGAAGTCATCATTCTCGGTGTCGTGATGTTCACGGCCGTAGTGCTTGCACTCGTTGCCGTGATTCTCGCGGCCCGAGCCAAGATGGTCAGTTCCGGCAATGTGACCATCGAGATCAACGACGATCCGGAAAAAACCATCACCGTGCCCGCGGGCGGAAAGCTGCTGCAGACCCTGGCCGACCAGGGGATCTTTCTGGCGTCCGCCTGCGGTGGTGGCGGCACCTGCGCGCAATGTAAATGCCAGGTGCTGGAGGGGGGCGGCTCCATGCTGCCGACCGAGGAGTCCCATTTCACCCTGCGTGAAAGCAAGGAGGGGTGGCGTCTCTCTTGCCAGGTCTCGGTCAAGCAGGACATGAAGATTCGGGTGGAAGACGATGTTTTCGGTGTGAAAAAGTGGGACTGCACCGTCGAGTCCAACCCCAATGTGGCGACCTTCATCAAGGAGTTGACCCTGCGCCTGCCGGAGGGTGAAAACGTCGAGTTCCGCGCCGGTGGCTACATGCAGCTGGAAGCGCCCCCGCACGTGGTCTACTACAAGGATTTCGATATCCAGGAGGAGTTTCGCGGCGACTGGGACAAGTACGACATGTGGCAGTACGTCTCCAAGGTGGATGAGCCGGTGATCCGTGCCTACTCCATGGCGAACTACCCGGAAGAGCGTGGCCTGTTGAAGTTCAATATCCGCATCGCCTCGCCACCGCCGGGCAGTCAGGGCATTCCGCCCGGCAAGATGTCCTCCTATGTGTTCAGTCTCAAACCGGGTGACAAACTGACCGTGTACGGTCCTTTCGGTGAATTTTTCGCCAAGGATACCGACAACGAGATGGTGTTCATCGGCGGTGGCGCTGGCATGGCCCCCATGCGCTCACATATCTTCGACCAGCTGAAGCGGTTGAAAACCAAACGCAAGATCTCGTTCTGGTATGGTGCCCGCTCCCTGCGCGAGGCCTTCTATGTCGAAGAGTTCGACCAGCTGGCGGAGGAAAACGAGAACTTCACCTGGCACCTGGCGCTGTCCGACCCCCTGCCGGAGGACAACTGGACCGGTTACACCGGTTTCATCCACAAGGTGTTGTATGAGCACTATCTGAAGGACCACGAGGCACCGGAAGATTGTGAATACTACATGTGCGGTCCACCAATGATGAACGCATCGGTCATCAAGATGCTGGAAGACCTGGGCGTTGAACCGGAAAATATCATGTTGGATGACTTTGGTGGTTGATACTGATGGTTAGTCAGATACGGTTGACAAAATGGCTGGCAGCTCTGCTGCTGGCCGTTTTCGTTTCCGGGCTGTTGCCGGGGTGTGATGCGCGCCCCGGCGAGCAGGTCGTTGCCTTCGATGGCCTGACCATGGGAACCAGCTTCAGTGTCCGCTGGGTGGATAAGGACGCCACCCGGGTGGCGCCGATCCGCGCCGAGGTGGTTGCCCTGCTGGCAGAGATCAACCGCAAGATGTCGACCTATATCGACGATTCGGAGCTGTCCCGCCTCAATCGGGCCCGGCCGGGAGAAACGCAGACCGTTTCAGCCGAGCTGATGTTCGTCCTGCAGGAAGCGCGGCGCGTCAGTGAATGGACCGACGGTGCATTCGATGTGACGGTCGGCCCTCTGGTGAACCTGTGGGGGTTCGGGCCGGATGGCAGGATAATCCATGCCCCGTCCGAGGAGGAGATCGAGCGGCTGCGGGGGCGGATTGGATACCGTTTTATCGAACTGATGCCCGCGAGCCGACAGGTTCGGCGTCTGGGTGAGCAGTATATCGACCTCTCCGCCATCGCCAAGGGGTATGGTGTCGACGCGGTGGCTCAGCTGCTGGAGCAAAACGGGATCGATCGCTATCTGGTGGAGATCGGGGGCGAGTTGCGGGCCCTGGGGCTCAAGCCGGATGGCTCTCCCTGGAAGGTTGCGATCGAGGCTCCCGTGGCCGGCAGCGAACGGATCGCCCAGTCGATCATCAGCCTGGATGGCGGCGCGGTGGCGACCTCGGGCGATTATCGCAACTACTTCGAGGAGGATGGTGTGCGCTATTCCCACACCATCGATCCGCGCACGGCGCGTCCCATCGCTCACCGCCTGGCGTCGGTATCGGTGATCAGGCCCACCTGTACGGAAGCGGACGCCCTGGCCACCGCCCTCATGGTGATGGGGGAGGAACGGGGATACGATTTTGCGATCAAAAACAGGGTAAAGGCCTTTTTCATCAGCCGGGGTGAGAATGGATTCGTCAGCCGTGCCACCCCTGAATTTGAGGCCCATTTGAATAGATGACGCCTGGAGGTAGCAATGGAAACCATGATTTTGACCTTCGCTGTACTGCTGTTGATCATCACCGCCATGTCGGTGGGAGTGTTGCTGGGACGCAAGCCCATTACCGGCTCCTGCGGCGGTATGAGTGCCCTTGGCATGGATACCGTGTGTGACATCTGTGGTGGTGATCCCAACAAGTGCGATGAGCAGACGCAGCGCCGGCAGGCGGGCGACCTTGCCTACGAGGTAACCCCTAAATCCAAAGGTTAATTGGTGACTGCCCGCTGCCGCTTTATGCTGGGTTGCGATCAGGGGAGGCGGGGAGGTTGGCTTCGCGCCCGTTTTTCTAGCAAGGGGAAAGTGAATGGCTGTATATGACTATGATGTCGTCGTGATTGGCTCCGGTCCCGCCGGCGAGGGGGCCGCGATCAGCGCCGCCAAGCAGGGCCGGCGGGTTGCCGTAGTCGAGGAACAGGACACCGTGGGTGGCAACTGCACCCACAAGGGCACCATCCCCTCCAAGGCGCTGCGACACTCGGTCAAGCAGATCATCGAGTTCAACACCAACCCCATGTTTCGCGATATTGGCGAGCCGCGCTGGTTCTCCTTTCCCAAGGTGCTCAAGCGTGCCGAAAAGGTGATCTCCAACCAGGTGATGTTGCGGACCAACTTCTACGCCCGTAACCGGGTGGATCTGTTTTTCGGGCACGCCTGTTTTCTCAAGCCGGGCGAAATCGAAGTGACCGGCAATCACGATTCGAAGGAGATCCTGCGCGGGCGCAATTTTGTCATCGCCACCGGCTCCAGCCCCTGGTGTCCGCCGGATATCGACTTCTCCCATCCCCGGATCTACAACTCTGACACCATTCTCAAGCTGAGCCATACACCGCGCACGCTGGTGATCTTTGGTGCCGGCGTCATCGGCTGCGAGTACGCCTCCATTTTCAGCGGGTTGGGGGTGAAAGTTGATCTGATCGATATGCGCGACCGGCTGCTCTCCTTTCTCGACAATGAGATCTCCGACGCGCTGAGCTACCATCTGCGCAACAACGCCGTGAAAATTCGCCACAACGAAGACTACCAGTCGGTCACCGGTGACGCACACGGGGTCACCGTCGAGCTGAAATCCGGCAAGAAGATCTGGGCGGACGCCTTTCTCTGGTGCAATGGCCGCAGCGGCAATACGGCCCACCTGGGGCTGGAGAAGATCGGGCTCGAAGCCAATAGTCGGGGGCAGTTGGCGGTGGATCAGCACTATCGCACCCAGGCCGAAGGGGTGTACGCGGCGGGCGATGTGATCGGTTGGCCCAGCCTGGCATCGGCGGCGCTGGATCAGGGGCGCTCCGCATCCGCCGATATGCTCTCGGCGGCCGATTTTCGCTATATCGATGATGTACCGACCGGCATCTATACCATCCCGGAGATCAGCTCCATCGGCAAAACCGAGGAGGAGCTGACGGCCAACTGTGTGCCCTATGAAGTGGGGCAGGCGTTTTTCAAGGATACCGCCCGCGCCCAGATCTCCGGCGAGCCCGTTGGCATGCTGAAGATACTGTTTCAGCGTGAAACCCTGGAGATTTTGGGCATTCACTGTTTTGGCGATCAGGCCTCGGAGATCATTCACATCGGCCAGGCGATCATGAGCCAGAAAGGGGAGGGGAATACCCTGAAGTATTTCATCAACACCACCTTCAACTATCCGACCATGGCCGAGGCGTACCGGGTGGCGGCCATTTCCGGCCTCAACCGGATTGCCAACTTCTGACCGGCCCGCTCCGGGGGGGTACCGCCCCGGTCGCAGCCGGGTGGTTCACTTCTGCCTGGGGGGGCGATAGAGGTTCTCTTCATAATAGCGCCCGCTCACCCCGAGGCGCTTCTCGACCCAGCGGTTGTAGCGGTTCCACAACCAGAAGGCGGGGGCCATCAGCACCATGATGGCGACCATGAGTCCAGCGCCGGCATGGGAGGGCGGAAACAGGGCGCCGATCCACTCCAGCACCCCCAGGGAGCGGCCGATTGCGAACCAGAGCAGCAGGCCGGCAAAACCGCCCCCCACGGCCAGCAGGTAGAGGCGTGGATGCGGTGTGGCAGAGGGGGGTTGAGTCATGCTTGCTCCTGAACAGGCTGATGCGGGCGGTGGTTGGCCAGTGCCATGATAGCGGCTGGATCGAGTGGACGGAATCGATCTTTTCCGCCCGAACCCTTGACCCCCTCCGCCTCGGCCGCACGCCCCACCCGGTGGCGGGGGCGTGAGGCCCTAGGCGACAGCGGTGTTGCCACCGGGTACACAATAGGGCAACGCGCCCGCGGTTGATGCTAGAATCGCGTACCATCCAAATTCAACCCACGTGGCGTTGGGCTCGTTAGAGCCCTGGCCGCAACAGTGATCGAAACCGGCCCGATGTACAGACCCTTGTCACTTTTCGTTGGACTGCGCTATACCGTAACCCGGCGCGGAAATCATTTTATCTCCTTCATTTCGCTGGTTTCGATGCTCGGGCTGATGCTGGGTGTGGCCGCGCTGATACTGGTGCTTTCGGTGATGAACGGGTTTGACCGTGAGCTGCGCCAGCGCATCCTCGGGATGGTGCCCCAGGCCACCGTCGGGGCTTACGCAGAGGAGGGGCTGGAGGGGTGGCGCGCGCTGGCCAGCACCATTCGGCGTGAGCCGGGGGTGGCTGGCGTGGCGCCGTTTGTGCAGGCTCAGGGGATGCTGACCCGTTACGGCCGCGTGCGGGGGGTGCAGGTGACCGGGATCGATCCCGCGGCCGAGGGCGAGGTGTCGATCATCGGCGAGCACATGCGTCAGGGTGAGATCGGGCAGTTGCAGGCGGGGGAGTACAACATCATTCTGGGCGACCTGCTCGCCAGGATGCTCGGCGTCGGCGTGGGCGAGAAGGTGACGCTGGTGCTGCCGGAGGCGTCCATCAGCGTGGCGGGTGTCGTTCCGCGGATGAAACGGTTCACGGTGGTGGGGCTGTTTTCGGTGGGGGCTGAGCTGGATGCCAATCTGGCCTACATCCATATCGAGGACGCCGCCCGCTTGAAACGGATGCCGCCGGGGCGGGTGGATGGCATCAGGCTCAAGCTGGAGGATCTGTTCAAGGCCCCCGCGCTGGTCCGGCGGGTGGCGATGGCGCAGGAGCGACCGCTCCAGGTCAGTGACTGGACCCGCACCCACGGTAACCTGTTTCAGGCCATTCAGATGGAAAAACGGATGATTGCGCTTTTGTTGTTGCTGATCGTGTTTGTGGCCGCGTTCAATATCGTTTCCACGCTGGTGATGGTGGTCACCGACAAGCGCTCCGATATCGCCATTTTGCGCACCATGGGGGCAACCCCGGTCACCATCCTGCGGATCTTCATGGTGCAGGGGATTCTGATCGGGCTCATCGGAACGGGGCTCGGGGTGGGACTGGGTGTCGCCCTGGCGCTTGGCGTCACCGATCTGGTGGCCTGGATCGAGCGCCTGCTGGGTATCCAGTTCCTTTCATCCGATGTTTACTTTATCAGTTATCTGCCCTCCGAGCTGCTCTGGTCGGATGTGGCGCTGATCACCGGCGCGGCGCTTTTGATCAGTTTTGTCGCCACGCTCTATCCGGCCTGGCGAGCATCACGGACCCAGCCGGCGGAGGCTCTGCGTTATGAGTGAGGTGGTGCTTGGCTGTCGCGATATCAGCAAACGTTACGCCGAGGCGGACAGTGCCATCGAGGTGTTGCGCGGCATTACATTGAGTGTGGCGGTGGGCGAACGGGTGGCGATCGTGGGCAGTTCCGGCAGCGGCAAAAGTACCCTGCTCAACATTCTCGGCGGATTGGATCAGCCCGATGGCGGTGAGGTCGAGGTGGCCGGGCAGCCGCTTTATGCGGTTACCGAAGCGGAACGTTGCCGGTTGCGTAATCAGGCGCTGGGGTTCGTCTATCAGTTTCACCACCTGCTGCATGAGTTTACCGCGCTGGAAAATGTGGCGATGCCCCTGCTCATCGCCGGGGTGGGTGCCAAACAGGCCACCCTTCGCGCCGAGCGATCCCTGCGCCGCGTGGGCCTCGGGCACAGGCTCACCCACAAGCCGGCTCAGCTCAGCGGCGGGGAGCGCCAGCGTGTGGCGATCGCCAGGGCGGTGGTGATGGAGCCGGCGTGTGTGTTGATGGATGAACCCACCGGCAATCTGGATCGGCAGACGGCGGCCGAGGTGCAGCACTATCTGGATGAGCTCAACCAGACACTCGAGACGGCGTTCGTCATCGTGACCCATGACCTGCAGTTGGCGGAAAAGATGGGGCGGGTCTATGAGCTGGTGGATGGGCGCTTTCGGGCCTGAGCCGGCGAGCGGGATCAGCTCTCGTCCCGATGCCGATCGGGGGTGCGCGAGCGCGCCCGCTGCCGCCAGCTCTTATGGACATGCCAGATCCAGAAACGGTGGATCAACACATAACCGCCCAATCCGCTGACCACCCCACAGATGAGAGAGCCCAGCAACAGAGGCCACCAGATGGAGGCCAGCTCCGCCTGCAGGGTATGCAGGTTCCAGCCGTGCTCGGTGGCGACGCTGCGATCGATGCCCAAAACCCAACTGCCCACGCGGTAGCAAAAATAGAAAATGGGTGGCATCGTCAGAGGGTTGGTGATGAACACCAGCCCGACGGATATTGGCAGATTGCTGCTGATCAGGATGGCTATCAGCGCGGCAACCAGTACCTGGCCCGGAATGGGCAGAAAGGCACAGAACAGCCCCACCAGAAAGGCACGCGCGACCGACTCGCGGGTCAGGTGCCAGATGTTGGGGTTGTGCAGATGACGACCGAGCCAGCCAAGGTGACGATGGTTGCGCAGCCTGCGCTCATCGGGCATCAGTTTTCGGATCAGCTTTCGGGGCATGGTAGGCGATCGTGGCCGGAGTCTGGGGGTAGCCCCATTATGCCGCTTGTGCCTGGCCAAGCCAACATGGAGATCAAGGATGATCGCGTACCTTGGTGGAATGCTTACGGTGGCGCTGCTGCCATCCCTGGCCCATGCCGGGCTGTCGGCTCTGTTACTGTTTCTGTTGCCCTTCACCCGCTTGCGACGGGTCATTCTGGTTTATCTTCTCGGGGTGGCGGTGGCGTCGCTCTGGGGCGCCTGGCAGCTACACCATCGGTTACCTTCCCGCGTTGAAGCGCAGGATCTGCAGGTTACCGGGCGGATAGAGAGTCTGGTGCAGCGGCAAGGACAACGCCAGGTATTCGATCTTGCCATAACGGCGCTGGCATCGGAGCGGCCTGAACTGCAACGGCTGCGGCGCGTTCGGCTCAGTGTGTACCGTTCCGATCTGCGTTTCGGTGTGGGTGATCAGATCAGGGCCGTGGTGCGTCTGCGCAGCCCCAGGGGGTTGCACAACCCGCAGGCAAGGGATACCGAGCGTTATTACCTCGCCGCGGGTATCGATGCGCGCGGCTACCTGCGCAGGCTGTTGCAGCACCGGCCCGCCGATTCCCGCAGCGTTGGCCTGACTCGCCAGTGGATCAAGCGCGGGTTGATCGAGCGCTTCGAGGCGCAGACAGCGAACACCTTGGCTGCCTTGATCATCGGTGATCGCAGCGGGCTGGACGCGCAGCACTGGGAGTGGTTGCGCCGCACCGGCACGGCACATCTAATGGTGGTCAGCGGCCTGCATATTGCGGTCATGGCGACCCTGGGTTGGCTCCTTGGTCGGCTGATCGCCATGCCGTTGCAACTGGCCGGCTGGATGGGCTGCGGTCGCTGGCTGCCGATGGCTTTTGCCCTGGCGTCGGCAACGGCCTACGCCGCCCTGGCGGGCTGGGGGTTGCCGGTGCAGCGCGCCTGGCTGATGCTGGCGGTGTTTTTGCTCGGTAACGGGCGGTTATTGAGCCTGTCCGGCTGGCAGCGGCTGAAATTTTCACTGCTGCTGGTGGTGTCCCTGCAGCCGTTGGCGATACTGGAACCGGGGCTGTGGCTCTCCTTTGGCGCGGTGGCGCTGATCCTCTGGCAACTGCAGCAGCGCCGGCAGCCGCCATTCACGGCAACGTGGTTACGTCTGCCCGGGGAGTGGTGGCGGCTACAGCTGGGGCTGTTCGTCGGCATGGCGCTGGTTTTGGTGCTCAATTTCCATCAGCTCAGCCCGGTGGGGATCGTGGTCAACCTGATCGCCGTACCCTGGATGTCGATCACGGTCTGGTCGCTGCCGCCGTTGTTTGCGTTGCTGCCCCACTGGCCTGTGGCCGGGGCGCTGCTGGAGTGGAATCTGCGCCAGCTCTGGGCGCTGCTGCAATGGGCCGCCCAGACCCCCGGCCTGCTGCTGCAGGTCGGCCAGCCAACGCCGCTGGTACTGGCGCTGGCCCTGGTGGGCACACTCATCCTGTTGCTACCGCTGCCACTGCGCATCCGCGCCATCGCGCTGCTGCCCTGTTTGCCGCTGCTGTTGTTGCCGGTGCCACAGCCTTCGCAGGGGCGGTTCGACGTCTGGGTGTTCGATGTCGGCCAAGGGGAGGCGGTGCTGATCGAAACGGCACAGGGGCGGCTGCTCTACGACACCGGCCCCGGCTTCGGTGAAGGCCGCTCCGCCTTTCCCTACACCGTGGAACCCTATCTGCGCAGCCTCGGCAGCCCCGGGTTGGAGTGGGTGGTGGTCAGCCACGCCGATACGGATCACAGCGGCGGGTTTACGGCCCTGCAACAGCGCCATGGGATCGGTGTGGTGCTGAGCCCCGCCGCACTGCCCGGCGTGCAGGCGCAGGGGTGCCGCCGCGGCCATTGGCAAAGCGGTGGCGTTAGTTTCACCTTGCTGGACCCCTTCCGCGAGCATACAAACCTCAGCGGCAATGACCGCTCCTGTGTACTGCGGGTCAGCAATGGCCACTGCTCGCTGCTATTGACCGGTGACCTGAGTCAGCGTGGTGAGTATCGGCTGCTGTCGGCCGGGAAGATCGAGCCGGTGACCTGGCTGATGGCGGGGCACCACGGTAGCCGTGAATCCACCACGGGGGCGCTGCTGGACTACGCCAGGCCGGAGCATGTGCTGATCAGCGCCGGTTTTGGCAATCGCTTTGGCCACCCCCACCAGGAGGTGATCGAGCGGATCGAGCGCCGCCACATCCCCTGGAGCAGTACCGCCGGGCGAGGTGCGCTGCTTCTGCAGGCGGGCAGCGACAGTTGTAGCCTGGTATCCCACAGGGCGCTTAAAAAGCGTTACTGGACAGCCGGTTGACGCCTACTCCTGCCTCGGGGGCTGTGTTAGAGTTGCCACAATCGACAGAAGGTGATCCGAAGGTGTTTGAACTTATTGTTGCCGGCGGCTGGTTGATGCTGCCAATCCTTGCCTGTTCCGTGCTTGCTCTGGCGATCTGCCTGGAGCGGCTGCTGGTGCTGCGCCCGCAAAAGGTCACGCCACCGGGGCTGTTGGCTCAGGTGTGGGAGAGTACCCGCAGCGGTGCCCTGAACCCTGAATATATGGCCGCCATCCGGCAGGGGAGTCCGCTGGGGCGCATCCTGGTGGCGGGGTTGAACAACGCCCGGCACGGGCGCGAGATCATGAAGGAGAGCATCCAGGAGGAGGCCTCCCATGTGGTGCATGAACTGGAGCGCTTCCTCAACCCGCTGGGGACCATCGCTGCCATCACCCCACTGCTGGGGCTGCTGGGTACCGTCATCGGCATGATCAAGGTGTTCACCGAGATCATGCTGCAGGGAACGGGCAACGCCGGGGTGCTGGCCGGTGGCATCTCCGAGGCGCTGATCACCACGGCGGCGGGGCTGTCCGTCGCCATCCCCGCCCTGGTGATGCACCGCTACTTCCAGCGCCAGATCGACTCTCTGGTGCTGACCATGGAACAGGAATCGATCAAGCTGGTCGAAGCGATCCATGGGGATCGTGACGTCGATATCCGCTAACGGAGCCTGGAGTGAAGTTTCAGCGTCAACGCCGACAAGAGATCGAGATCAACCTGACACCGCTGATCGATGTGGTGTTTTTGCTGCTGATCTTCTTCATGGTATCCACCACCTTTACCCGCGAAACCCACCTGACCATCAATCTGCCGGAGGCCTCCACCGCCGGCGAGACAGAGCAGCGGGCGGACAGCATCGATGTGGTCATCGGGGCCGAGGGGCAGTACACCGTCAACGGCAACCCCCTGGTGAGCAGCGATCCCCTGACCCTGCGCCGGGCGCTGGTCAAAATCGCCGGGGAGGCGCGTGATCTGCCCTTTATCATCACAGCGGATGCCCAGACAGCGCATCAAGCGGTGGTCACCGTGATGGATGTGGCCGCGCGGCTGGGCTTTCAACAGCTCAGCATCACCACGCAAAAGGCCCGCTCCGACTGATGTCGCTTGCCACAGCCTGGTACCGCAACGCCCGCTGGTTGCCGCTGCTGCGCCCCCTCTCCATCCTGGTCGAGCGAGTGGCGCGCAAGCGGTTTGCCGCCCGCCACGCCATCGCCGCCGAAAACCAACTGCCGGTTCCGGTGATCGTCGTGGGCAATATCAGCGTCGGCGGCACGGGCAAGACACCGCTCACCATCGCCCTGGTCGAGCTGTTGCGCCGGCACGGCTGGACTCCGGGGGTGATCAGCCGGGGGTATGGCGCCAAACCGGCGCGCTACCCATGGCCCGTTACGGCCACCACGCCAGCCCACGAGGGGGGGGACGAGCCCTGTTTGCTGGCGCGGCGTACCGGCGTGCCGCTCTACATCGCACCGGATCGCGTTGCGGCCGCGCACCGGCTCCTGCAACACCACCCCTGCGATGTGCTGATCAGTGATGACGGCCTGCAGCATTACCCCCTGCCGCGGACGGTCGAGATCGCGGTGATCGATGGCGCGCGCGGACTCGGCAATGGCCGCTGCCTGCCGGAAGGGCCGCTCCGGGAGCCGCCTGAGCGGTTGCGCCAGGTGGATCTGGTGATCGTCAACGGCCCCCCCTCGCCCGCGCTACGACAACAGCTGAGCGCCCTCGGGCTGCGCTGGTATCAGATGGAGCTCAAGGCGGAAAAGTTGTATCCGCTGGCTGGTGGTGACCCCATCGGCAGCGCCGCCTGGCCGTTCTCCCGGCGGGTGGATGCGGTGGCGGGGATCGGCCACCCGGCGCGCTTTTTTCAGACCCTGCGTGAGCTGGGGTTCGAACCGATCGAGCATCCGCTGGCGGACCATGCCAGGCTGAGCGAAGCCTCCCTCGAGTTTGCCTCCGGGCTGCCGTTGATCATGACCGAGAAAGATGCGGTAAAATGCAGCCAGTTCAATCTGGCCAACGGCTGGGCGCTCAGAGTGGAGGCCCGGCTGGATGCTCACCTCGAGCAGACCTTGCTGACACGTCTGACCCCCGGGTCGGCACAACCCACAGGACACAACGATGGACCCTAAACTGCTTGAAATTCTTGTCTGCCCCGTTTCCAAGGCGCCCCTCGAATGGCACCGGGAAAGCAACGAGCTGGTCTGCCGCGCCAGCGGCCTGGCCTATCCGATCCGGGATGATATTCCGGTCATGCTGGAGTCCGAGGCGCGCACCCTGACGACCGAGGAGCGCCTCAAGGAGAGCAGGTGAGGCATGAGCTTTTCAGTCGTCATCCCGGCCCGCTATGGCTCCAGCCGCTTTCCGGGCAAGCCGCTGGCAACGCTCGCCGGCAAGCCGATGCTGCAGCATGTCTATGAGCGTGCCTGCCAGAGCGAAGCGGAACGGGTCATCATAGCCACCGATGACGAGCGGATCGCCCGCGTCGCCCGGGCGTTTGGCGCCGAGGTGTGTATCACCTCCAGCAGCCACCCCTCCGGCACCGATCGGCTGCAGGAGGTGGTGCATACGCTTGGCTTCTACGCCGACGATATCGTGGTCAACGTACAGGGCGATGAGCCGCTGATTCCACCCAGAATCATCAACCAGGTGGCGCACAACCTCATGGCCCTGCCGATGGCGGGGATCGCCACTCTCTCCGAGCCGATCGAGACGGTGGCGGCGCTACGCAACCCCAATGTGGTCAAGGTGGTCAGCGATCATCGGGGAATGGCGCTCTACTTCAGCCGCGCCCCGATCCCCTGGCCCCGCGACGATTTTGCGGCACCAACGGCCGTTGACACCCTGCCCGCGGGGTTCTGCTGGCAGCGGCATATCGGCCTGTACGCCTATCGGGTCAAGCTGCTGAATGAGTTTGTGCGCTGGCCGCCGGCGCCGCTGGAGCAAACCGAGTGTCTGGAGCAGTTGCGGGCGCTCTGGAACGGGGTTGCCATCCACGTGGATGGCGCCGATGAACCCCCGCCCGCGGGGGTGGACACCCCGGAGGATCTGGAGCGAATCCGTCGGCTGTTGGCGTCGAAATGAACGGCGGGGCGCGGCGCGATCCCCAGCGCGGCCGGTCGGCACCGCCGCCACCGGGCCCGGACGCCGGGCCCGGGCGCCCACTCGACCCGGATGAGCGCCATGTCTGATCGGCTAAGGTTCAGGGCTGAATACCCCCTGCAGGCGTTGAACACCTTGGCCCTGCCGGCGGTGGCTGAATACTTCACCGAGATTCACAGCGTCGATCAGCTGGCGCCGCTCGAGCAGTGGCTGCGGCAACACCCGATGCCCCTGCTGGCGCTGGGTGGCGGCAGCAATCTGGTGTTGGCCGATCGTGTTCCGGGGCTGGTGGCCAGGATCTCGATTCGTGGCTGGCACGCTGCCGAGGTCTCGAACACCCAGGTGCGGTTGCGGGTCGGAGCGGGGGAGAGCTGGCATGCAACCGTTGAGCGGTCGCTCGAGCAGCAGCTCTACGGCCTGGAAAATCTTGCCCTGATCCCCGGCAGCGTGGGGGCGGCACCGGTGCAGAATATCGGTGCCTACGGAGTCGAGCTGAAGGATCGGGTCAGGGCGGTCGAGGTGTTTGACCGCCACCGGCTCTGCCTACGCAGGCTGAGCCCTGCCGCCTGCCGCTTTGGCTATCGCGACAGCCTGTTCAAGAGCATCGAGCCTGGACGCTACATCATCGTGGCGGTGGAGTTCTCCCTGTCGCGACAGTTTGCCCCCGTGTTGAGCTATGCCGGCCTGCGAGAGGCGCTGGGCGATGCCCCGGTAACGGCACGGGAGGTGTTCGATACCGTCTGTCGCCTTCGCCGGGCGAAGCTGCCCGATCCCGCGCGCATCGGCAACGCCGGCAGCTTCTTCAAAAACCCGCTGGTATCGAGCGAGCAGTATGCGCGGCTGAAGCGGCGGTTCGAGGGGTTGGTGGCCCACCCGGAGGGGACGGGGTATAAACTGGCCGCAGGCTGGTTGATCGAGCAGTGTGGGCTGAAGGGGTTCGCGCTGGAGCGGGTGGGAGTGTATGCCCGGCAGGCGTTGGTGCTGGTCAATCGGGGGGCGGCCCGGCGGGAGGATATCGAGCGCCTGGCTGGCCAGATTCAGCAGAGGGTCTGGGAGCGTTTTGGCGTCTGGCTGGAGCCGGAGCCCCGTTTCTATCCCTAAGCCGTAACCGGATGGGAACCCCCGCAGGGGGCGCATTCGCCTCTGCGGGGGTTCGCCTCGAGCCCTGCTACGGCTCACGCTCCGGGTTGCTGGTCTGTTGGTGACGGCGCACCTCCCGCGGGTCGTTGGGCGCCCGGCGGGCCCGGCGGCGCGGTTTGGGCCGGGTTTCAGCATCGCTACTGGTTTCAGCCTGTTCCGCTTCGGCCGCCTCTTCCCGGGCCGGCGCCTGATCCACTGGCTGATCGGCGGCGGACTTCAGGGCCACTTTGGGCGTATCCTCCTTGCTCTGGGCGGCTACCTGCGCGGTGCTGTCGGCCTCGGGCGGAGCGACCTCCTCGAGGGGCGTGGAGCGTGCGCCCGCGTCGGCGGAGGCGGTCACCGGGGCTGGATCTGCGCTGGCGTCGCCGGCCTGGGCCGACCTGCCCCGGCCGCGGCGGTCACGCCCGCGGGGGCGGCTGGGGCGGGCGCGC